>NZ_RZQG01000274.1:0-6713 GCF_003998635.1 Mesorhizobium sp. M7D.F.Ca.US.004.03.1.1 | reverse complement strand
TCCCTGGCCTGACCTCGATCCCGGTGATCGGCAGATTGCTGTTCGGCCAGGATCCGATCTTCTACATCTCAATTGCCCTGACCGCTGCCGTCATGTGGTTCCTGTTCAAGACCCGTACCGGGCTGACGCTGCGCTCGATCGGCGACAGCCATACGTCGGCGCATGCGCTCGGCATCAAGGTCATCCGCTACCGTTATCTCGCGGTCATCTTCGGCGGCGCCTGTGCCGGCCTCGCCGGCGGCCACCTGTCGCTGGTCTACACGCCGCAATGGGTGGAGAACATGAGTGCCGGCCGCGGCTGGATCGCGCTAGCGCTGGTGGTGTTTGCCTCGTGGCGGCCATGGCGGGTGCTGGCCGGCGCCTACATCTTCGGCGCGGTGTGGATCGGACAGCTTCATGCACAGGCTTTTGGCATTCCGGTGCCTTCACAGTTCCTTTCTTCGCTGCCCTATCTGGCAACCGTCGTGGTTCTCGTTCTAATCTCGCGCAACAAGCGTCTGACGATGATGAACACGCCGGCTTCCTTGGGGCAGCCATTCGTTCCGGATCGTTGACAACAAAAACAAAACGGGAAGCTCCAAGGCTTAACTCAGAGAGGTAACACAATGAAAAAACTGCTTATTGCCCTGATGACCACGACCGCCGCCTTATCGCTGGCGGCAACCGCAGAGGCCGCGGACAAGCTGAAGGCGTGCTGGGTCTATACTGGCCCGATCGGCGACTTCGGTTATTCCTACCAGCACGACCAGGGCCGTCTCGAAGTGGAGAAGGCGCTCGGCGACAAGGTCGAAACCGCCTATCTCGAAAACGTCTCGGAAGGCCCCGACGCCGACCGCGCTTTTGAGCGTCTGGCGCGCGAAGGCTGCAAGATCATCTTCGGTACATCCTTTGGCTTCATGGACCCGGAAGTGAAGGTCGCCAAGAAATTCCCAAAGGTGATGTTCGAGCACGCAACCGGCTACAAGACATCAGACAATCTCGGCATCTACAATGCGCGTTTCTATGAAGGCCGCTATGTGCTCGGCCAGATCGCCGCAAAAGAATCGAAGGCCGGCGTTGCCGGCTACATCGTTTCCTTCCCGATCCCCGAAGTGGTGATGGGCATCAACTCCTTCATGCTCGGTGCACAGTCGATCAACCCGAACTTCAAGGCCAAGATCGTCTGGGTGAACTCGTGGTTCGATCCGGGCAAGGAAGCCGACGCCGCCAAGGCGCTGTTCGACCAGGGCGCCGACATCATCGTCCAGCACACCGATTCGACCGCTGCCCTGCAGGTGGCGGAAGAGCGCAAGCTGCACGGCTTCGGCCAGTCCTCCGACATGATCAAGTTCGCGCCGAACGCGCAGCTGACCTCACTTACCGACGAATGGGGTCCCTACTACATCAGCCGGGTCCAGGCAGCCCTCGACGGAACCTGGAAGCCGGACAATGTCTGGCTTGGTATCAAGGACGGCGCGGTCAAGCTCGCCCCCTTCACCAACATGCCCGACGATGTGAAGGCGATGGCTGAGGCGACCGAAAAGAAGATCGCCGGCGGCTGGAACCCCTTCACCGGACCGGTTGCCAAGCAGGACGGCACGCCTTGGCTGAAGGATGGCGAAGTCGCCGACGACGGCACGCTGCTCGGCATGAACTTCTATGTGAAGGGCGTCGACGACAAGCTGCCGCAGTAAGCAGCCCAAGATATCAATGAAGAGGGCGCCGCGAGGCGCCCTTTTCATTCGGCGGGCTGCGCCTTAACCGAGACGCGACGAAATCGAGCCAGTCCAGCATCGACCGCGCGGCCAAGCCAAATCCTCAGCAGCCGCTGCGCGGGTCGTTCGCAGGTGCGCCAGATCGCCCACGAAGCGGAGAGCATGAGCGCAATGCAGCCAAAGGCGGCAAACCATTTCCCGACCAGGGGTGCTGCGGCATTGATAGCGAGATAGCCGATCTCCTGGTGCAGCAGGTAGAGCGGATAGGTCAGCCCGCCCAAGGCTAGAGTGAGTGAGGATGGCCTGACACGGCAGCGCAGCAGGACCGCGCCGATCAGCGCGCCATGCATGACGATATTGGCAACGACCAGATTGGCCGACGAAACGGCAATGCCGTAGTGGTTCTGCATCCAATGCTGCGTCACCGACAGAGTGCCGCAGGAGATCAGGAATGCAGCGGCAAGCAGCAGCAGGGCCAGCAGTGAACGGCCATGCGCATGGAGGTGGTGGACCAGCACGCCGGCGGCGAAGAACGGCCCGAACTCGGTGATGAACAGCAATCGAACCGCGCCGCTGCCGAGGAAGAATTCGTTCAAGGCCGAGATCGCCAGCCAGACGAGGATCAGCTCCAGCTTGCGTTTCTGGAAGAGCCCGGTGAACAGGGCCAGCGTCACCCAACCGTAGAAAACCAGTTCAAGCACAATCGACCAATAGACGCCGTCCATGAAGGGTTGGCCGAAGGCTGGCGCAAACATCGACAGATTGGCGGCATACTGGCTGAACGAGGCTGAAAGCAGCGGTGAGCCGGCAAGGGCGATAATCGCGAAGGTGATCGTCATGCAGAGCAGGAAGCCCGGATAGAGGCGAACGAACCGCGCGATCGCAAACTGGTCCCAACTGCGGTTTTCCGCTGACCAGGCAATGACGAAGCCGCTGATCAGGAAGAACAAATTGACGCCGAGATAGCCGTAGAGAGCCACCGGTGCGGCAAGCGGATAGCCCTCGGCAAGGTAGCCTTCAGCCGCCGCGCCGCGGAAGAAATAGTGAAAAAACACAACCGCAAGTGCCGCCGCCAGCCTGAGCAGGTCCAACGTCGCGATGTAATCCTGCCCAGCAGGTCTGGTGTTCATCCGAGTTCCCGCTTTTACGATCCGGAAACCATAGAGCGGATCGCGGCTGAGCGGGTTAAGACGGCTGAACTATCGCTAGATGTAGTAAATACGGGCCCGTCAAACCGCCGAACCGTAGAGATCGTAGGCATCGGCACGGTCGATCTTGACGGTGACGATGTCGCCTTGGCGCAGCGGGCGGCGCGACTGGATATGCACCGAGCCGTCGATCTCGGGCGCGTCGTATTTGGTGCGGCCCTTTGCCGATGTGCCATGCGCCTCGTCGATCAGCACCGGCAAGCGCTTGCCGACCTTCTTGGCCAGCTGCGTCGCCGAAATCTTCTGCTGGCGCTGCATGAAGCGGTGCCAGCGCGCCTCCTTGATCTCCTGCGGGACCTGTTCGAGCCCAAGATCGTTGGAACGGGCGCCCCGGACCGGCTCGTATTTGAAGCAGCCGGCGCGATCGATCTTCGCCTCATCGAGCCAGTCGAGCAGCATCTCGAAATCATCGTCCGTCTCGCCGGGGAAGCCGACGATGAAGGTCGAACGAATGGCCAGATCCGGGCAAATTTCGCGCCAGCCGCGAATGCGCTCGAGCGTCTTTTCGCCATGCGCCGGCCGCCGCATGTTCTTCAACACCTGCGGCGAAGCGTGCTGGAAGGGGATATCCAGATAGGGGAGGATCTTGCCTTCCGCCATCAGGGGGATGACATCGGCGACATGCGGGTAGGGGTAGACATAGTGCATGCGCACCCAGATGCCGAGCTTGCCCAGTTCTTCGGAGAGATCGAGGAATTTCGCACGGACTTCGCGGTCGCCGAACATGCTGGTCTGGTACTTGATGTCGATGCCGTAGGCGCTGGTGTCCTGCGAGATGACCAGGAGCTCCTTGACGCCAGCTTTGGCCAGTTTCTCGGCCTCGCGCAGCACATCGGCCGCCGGTCGCGAGACGAGGTCGCCACGCAGAGCGGGAATGATGCAGAAGGTGCAGCGGTTGTTGCAGCCTTCGGAAATCTTGAGATAGGCGTAGTGGCGCGGCGTCAGCTTGACGCCCTGCGGCGGCAAGAGATCGATATAGGGGTCGTGCGAGGGCGGTGCGGCCTCGTGCACGGCGGCCATCACGCTCTCATAGGCCTGCGGTCCGGTGATCGCCAGCACATTGGGGTGCCTCTCGCGAATGACATCCGGTTCGGCGCCGAGGCAGCCGGTGACGATGACCCTGCCGTTTTCCGAAAGCGCGGAGCCGATGGCATTGAGTGACTCGTCGCGGGCGGAATCGAGAAAGCCGCAGGTGTTGACGACGACCAGGTCGGCGCCGTCATGCTTGCGGGCGATCTCGTAGCCTTCGGCGCGCAGGCGCGTGATGATGCGTTCCGAATCCACAAGGGCTTTCGGGCATCCAAGACTGACAAAACTCACGCGAGGAGCGGACATAGAGGGTTTCCGGGCTTTTCAGGATTGCCGGCGCAGTACCACACTTATTGCGGCATTGGTATGGGCACGGCTGCGATGCGGCAAAACGCATGGCGATTGCGCTGCGGACCTCGCTTTGCGGATCGAAGACGAGGCAGGCCGGCAGCCTCAGCTGACCGCGTTGTTTAGATGCGGCCAGACTTCCACCGCGCCACGATAGACCATGTCCAACGCGACATAGAAAATGATCAGCAGGCCGACATAGGCGATCCAGCGGTGGCGATGCAGCAGTTTTGCGATGAAAGTCGCGGCGAGCCCCATCAGCGCGATCGACAGCACGAGGCCGATGACCAGCACCGGGAAATGATCGCGCGCGGCACCCGCGACCGCCAGCACGTTGTCGAGCGACATCGACACGTCGGCGACGACAATCTGCAATGCGGCCTGGCCGAGCGTCTTGCGCTTCGTCTTGCCGGCCACCGCATTGTCGCTGTTGAGATCGGAGTTCGACAGCGCCTCGGTCGCCTCCAGCTCATCGGCATGGGACGTGCGCAGCTCGCGGTACATCTTCCAGCAGACCCACAGCAGCAAGATACCGCCAGCCAGCAGCAGGCCGACGATCGCCAGCAGCTTGACGGTAACCGCGGCAAAGCCGATGCGCAGCACCGTTGCCGCCAGCACACCGATGAGGATCGCCTTCTTGCGTTGTTCGGCCGGCAGGCCGGCAGCGGCAAGCCCGATGACGATCGCATTGTCGCCGGCAAGCACGAGGTCGATGGCGATGACCTGGAGCAGGGCGGTCAGGCTGGCAGCGCTGAAAATGTCCATCGACCGGAAGCCCTTGCTGGTTTGCCGAGTGTTCGTCGATTATCCAGACGGCCCTAACTTGGTGGTCCCTTGGCGTCAAGGGATCACTCGTGGTGACCTCACCGAAGCATCTTCAGGTCAAAACCGGATCAAAGACTCTGCAGCACTCGCCGGCAGCCGGGCAAAACCGCCGCGGCCGATCATAAATCAATCGTAGAGATTGTACTTTGCCCAATCTGCTTCCGGAATCTCGTCACCGATCCGGTAGCGGAGCTGCAGAACTTCCATATGGTCGGGCGCCGTCTGGCACTTGAATTTCAGCCGGTACCATTGCCCGTTGCTGCGAAACGCAGCGCCGGGGCTTTTGATTGCATCAGCACCCATCTCGGGCGTCGCGAAGGCGTAGGCGACGACGCGATCGGCTTTGAACTTGCGATCGTCGTGGGTGATCCGGTCGAGCACTTCGGCGTCACAACGCTGTTCAAGACGGGTTTGGGGATCGAGTTTCATCAAGCCGGCGCGCAATGCACTGTCCATTGCGTTGGCTGGAAAACTCAGTGTCACAGACGCCAAGGCGGTCATGCAGAGTTTCTTCATGGGCGGGACAAGCAACATATTTTGTCGGAGAAATCAACCAACGGGACCGGCTCGGACCCCGCAGGCATCATCAATCAAATGGCCGATGCGTTCAAAATTGCGTGTCGGGATTCATCATGCGATGCCTGCGGCCAACGGACCAACGAGGCGCGGCCGGCATCGGTGAGATCGTAGAGGCCGCGGTCGACGCGCGCGAACCAGCCATAGACATTGTGCTGCAGGATCTTCGGCGCGAGCGGCGTCAGCGCCTTCAGATCACGCGGGCGCCTGGGTCCGTCCACCATGGCGGCAGCGCAGGCGAGGGCGCTTTGGCGATAGGCCGTCATGATCGGATTGCGCGATCCTCCTCCAGCAACAGGATCGCCGCGACGGCGCTGGTGCTCGTCGACCAGGCGAGAGCGCCGGCGTGCATTGTTGCGCGGTGCCGGCGCGATCGGGCTGAGAAGCACCTCGACCCGGTCCGTCGCGGTCACGCCAAGCAGACCGAAGCCAAGGCGGCGGCAGAGATTGCGGAACCTGGCATCGCTCTCGCGTCCCTTGCCGCGGGCCGATAGGCGCGCGGCAAGCCACACCTCGTCACAGGCGGCCGCGCGATCGACGCCTTGCAGCACCAGTTCCAGATTGAACTGCAGCTTCAGTTCGCAGATGACAACGACAGGCGGCTCCCCCTCGCGCAATGCAACGATATCGCAGCCACCGATCTCGCCTTTCACGACGAAATCCAGGTTTTCGAGGAACCGCTTCACCGGCGCATAGAGTGAGGTCTCGTTCATGCCTCGAAGGTTTAGCCGATTCGAGGCGAAAAGCCTTCAGACCTCGTGGCTGCCCGAAGCCATCGAGCAACCCGCTCGATGCCGTCGAATCTGGCGGCCTACGCAATCCGCTACGGATTCTCAGGCGATATCGGCCGGTTCGGCTTTGCGTTTTCGCCCGGTGATCATTGCCCGAACCAGGTTTTCGCGATGGCGAAAGCTTGCCAGCGCAACGCCGCTGCCGCCGGCAGCGAGTGCCGGTCCTGCGACCATGCCGGCGAGAGCGAGTGTGCGATACATGATGGCTCCATTCGGGAGGTTGGGCGCGAATGTCACGCCTG
>NZ_RZQG01000273.1:0-6713 GCF_003998635.1 Mesorhizobium sp. M7D.F.Ca.US.004.03.1.1 | reverse complement strand
GATCCGCCGTCCTCAAATTCACGGAGAGGAATTCACGTGCTGCATCAGCAAGTGCCACAAGCTCTTCTCTGCCCTCGGAATGACCCGATATGATAACCCGCTCGATGATGTCATTGACGGAAAGCCGCCCCAGCCGGTTTTTGAGCGAAAACGCGCTGAGCGCATCGTTGCGCTCGAGATCACTCCGCAGATGGTCAGGAAGCGCATAGTACAGCCGAAGCGACGACACGTTCTCGCACAGCGTGGCGAACTCCCTCGGATCGACTGAATCAAGATTCTCGACGTCCCGGTCAGCATTCGAGAGCGACTGGCCGGGTATGATCGTCCGGATCGTGTCGTAGAGGCCGCCGATGTAGGCGAGGACCCATTTCACGTTGCCGCGCGTCTTTCTCACCAAGGTGTTCAGGAACTGCTGTTGGAGCGGTGTCAGTGCTTCACAGTCGTCAATCAGTATCTTGAAGAAGGGCGCCCTGTCACCGGCGAAAGATGGGCCATTTAAAAGTGGAGTGATCGCGGTCGCGACCTTGTTAATGATCGCGCCAGGGTCTGTTGCTCTGAAGCCGGTCGCTCCGGCATCGGCGGCAAAGAAGAACGCGTTGAAGCATTCGTCGACGTACCGGGTTATCCCACCCCGCAGCTCATCGATGCTGAAGAAGTCGAGACGGGCAGGTTGGGGTATGAAGTGCAGCACTTCGCGATGCAGTGCCAGGGCGACGTCCCTATCTTCGGAGGCCCGGTATTTCAAGTGGCCGTCGCGTCTGAGCTGGCCGATGCTCTCGAGCAGGCGTTCGACTATCTTCAGCTCCAGATAGTGAGAGAAGATTACGAATTGCCGCGGGATCACGGCGGCCGTGTCGAAGCGTATCCGCTCCGGAATGAGGTTCAGAACGGCGTTGTCGATTAGGGGCGAGAATGTCTCATTGAGCTGGAAGAAGACGCCATACCAAGCGAGCTTGCCGACTTGGTCCGAGAGACTTTTGTCTTCAAGAATATGGACTGTGGAAAGCGAGCGAAGAATGCTGGTCTTGCCGCTGCCTCTCGTCCCTGCGACGAAGACCGGCTTGGCGGCGGCAGAAATCAACGCCGACTTCTGACTGAACCACAGTATCGGGCGGCTTTCGTACTCGATCCTGTTGGGGCCGAACGGATTCTCCATCGCTATTCGTCCCTTACCTTAATGCGCCAAGCCGAGTTTGCCTTGGTGAGGCCGTCTATCTCGATGAAGCGCGCCGCTTGGAGCATCAGAAGAGAGTCTTCCAGATCTAGCCCGAGCTCGGCGGAGGCAGCAATCTCAGTGATCTCGTCCCAGAAGAGTAACCCATTCCCGCGCCTGGTGGCATGGTCGCGCAGTCGGCGCAGCAGGTCAAACGTGTCGTTGTTCAGAAAGGCCTTGCCGTTGGACATGGTCGAAATAAAGCAATGTTCGCCTTCCATGACCGTCCCGTCGGCGACATTGGTGCGGTAGGGTATAAGTCGGATGCCGACGAGCTCTCCCTGATCGGTCGTGAAGAAGACGAGCTCATTGAAACCTGACTGTATCTCTGGTGCTGAGATGCAGATCAATTTGCCGTCCGGAAACCTTGGATCGTTGACGATCTCGACCGGATCAGCATGTATGTGTCCATGCAGGTAGACGATAGGCTTGTTGCCCTGCAGCAGCTGAGTTCTGACAAATCCGCTGTTGAGCATCTCCGCGTATGGCGTAATGCGCGGAGTCTTTTGTGGCAGCAGATTGTGATGGCCGATTATGATGCCGTAACGCATGTCGGGCTGCTGGAGCAATTCCTGTAGGCCTGCAAGCATCTCACGCGAGATGTATGGCGTGTCCATCTGACCGTAATACTCGTCGTCGGACGCCTCCTTGTCTGGATCGCTGGGAGGTGTCGCGGGCGAATGTCCCGAGATGTCCGGCGAGCCGAGATCTAGAGGCTCTGTAGAAGGACTGAGTGCCTCGAGACGATCACGAAGGAACGCGGGAAGGTTTTGAAGCTCCCAACTGCCTATCGCTGTGTTGACGAGGATGAAGTTTGCGCCTGCGGATCCTGTCGGAAGTCTGAAGTGCACGGGTTGGTCCACGGGAACGGTCTGCCAACCCAAGCGGGCGGCTAAACTCGCCATTTCGCTGAATTTCTCAGTCGGTCCAAGTTCGCGCGCGTCATCACGGTTCACATCGTGATTTCCCGGTACGAATATCAACGGAAGCGCCTTTGAACTGCGTCCCTGTGCGCGGCAGAGCAACGTGAAATGCTGGAATGCCGAAGCAATGAAGGTCTTGTCGCCACGGCTCGTGAAATCCCCCATGAAGGCGATCGAATCCAAGGGCTTCGAAGTCGTCAGCCGCCGAAGTTTCGTCAAGACGGCACGCAGCGAAGACGCGCGTAGCTTCTGCGTTATTTTCGGAGCGAACTTGCTATCCTTGGCATCGATGTTGCTAGAGGAAGGATGCCAGTCCGGATAGTGAATATCGCCTACTTGAAGGATTCGCACCCGCCGCATAACTCGCCCCCCTGCCGAGAGCCATAGACTAATCCGTTCGCTTTTGCCAAGCGCGAACGATCATCCGCAGTGTCCTTAACGAGGTAGCCTGCACTTTTCGAGAATTGCCACGGCGGCTATTTTTCGGCTGTGAAGCACACGAGACCCGTGACGTGAGACCCAGTTGCTCAATGCCCAGTTGCTCAATGAGCTTTCTTACGAATAAGGGAGAATTTCCGCGGCCGGACTATCTCTGAGCGAGCGTGCATGACTGCCAACGGAAGGTCTTGCACGCACCCTTGCGATCTTGAGCAATGGTCGCCATGACTTTCTTCTTGCAGGCTTTTGAGTGGCCCAGCCTGCGATCACCAGACCCCACCGATTCTAAAGAGCGTGGCAGATGGGATAGTCGAGGTTGCCCGTGCACAGTCACGCTCAGGGCTTGCGCCGCCCAGAGGACACGCTGAAAAGGCAGATTGGGGCGCAAGCACGCCATTCACGAGAGGTTCGACATGAAGACCATGCAAGAAAAAGACATTCCGGCATTCGTACAAGCAGTTGTGGACGCCGGCTGCAAAATTTGCGCGATTGGCAACTTGGGATACGTCTTTGGCGATGCTGATTTCACGCCAGCGCAACGGAGGGCCGTCGAGCCACAGCTGCGTAGGATTGCTGAAATCTACGGCGAACGCGATCATCTCATGAACGAGATAGCTGTATATCTGCGGTCGATCGGACGCCATGTCGAGGTTGAGCCGAAGACAGGTATTTCCTGATGGCCGTGATCGCGAGAAGCCGTCTTCCAACCTCTGAATCCTAAAGGAGGTGACCCCCAAGGCCGTTCGTCACCTTCGACCAGAATAACCACATCCGTGACCGCCTGAGCTACTTGGTCGATACGCGCACATGGCCAATACAGTTTCTCCATCCTTCACGAAGCGAATGAGGCTTTGGCCATTCAGCCCCGGTCTACGGGGCGTGACTTGTCCCCGATGCATGCGCGAGCTCTCCGCCCGGCTGGCCGCCGGTCGTCGCCACCGGCCGAAGGCGCCCGAATGCGCTTGACAAGATAGCGTCAGCCCGTTCAACCTAAGGCATTCACCAGGGGAGTCCCGGCAAGGGGCTGAGATACTGCTGGCTTTCGCGGCGCAGTGACCCGTTGAACCTGATCCAGTTCATACTGGCGTAGGGACGGTGCAAGCGCTTTGCGGGAGTTTACGCCCGAGGTCCTGTTGCAGCAGGTCTACAGAAGCGTCTTTTCATCCTTCCGGCACAGAACTGGGTCTCCAATGCATGAGCAAAGGAGCCTCACGATGAATGCCCTCACCCCCGCCGTATCGACGGGACCACTGCCCGCCTCGCGGAAAATCCACAAGCCCGGCGTCCTCTACCCGCAGATCAGGGTGCCGATGCGCGAGATTTCCGTCCATCCGACGGCCGGCGAACCGCCCGTCACCGTCTACGATCCGTCCGGCCCCTACACCGATCCATCAGTCGAAACCAGCATCGAAAAAGGCCTTGCCCGGCTTCGCCACGAATGGGTCACGGCGCGTGGCGATGTCGAAGCCTATGACGGCCGCCACGTCCGGCCGGAAGACAATGGATTCGCCACCGGCGAGCGCCTGACACCGGAATTTCCGATACGCAATCGGCCGCTCAAGGCCAAGCAGGGCAAGGCGGTGACCCAACTTGCCTATGCGCGCGCCGGCATCATCACGCCAGAAATGGAGTTCGTAGCCATCCGCGAGAATCTCGGCCGCGAGGTGATGCGCGGCAAGCTGCAACGCGACGGCGAAGCCTTCGGCGCGGCGATCCCAGATTTCGTCACACCCGAATTCGTGCGCGACGAGGTGGCGCGCGGGCGCGCAATCATTCCCGCCAACATCAATCATCCCGAGAGCGAGCCGATGATCATCGGTCGCAATTTTCTGGTCAAGATCAACGCCAACATCGGTAACTCGGCTGTCACATCGTCGATGGCCGAAGAGGTCGAAAAAATGGTCTGGGCTATCCGCTGGGGCGCGGACACGGTGATGGACCTGTCGACCGGCCGCAACATCCACAACATCCGCGACTGGATCGTGCGCAATGCGCCGGTGCCGATCGGTACGGTGCCGCTCTATCAGGCGCTGGAAAAGGTCAACGGCATCGCCGAGGATCTGAACTGGGAGGTCTACCGCGACACGCTGATCGAGCAGGCCGAGCAAGGCGTCGACTATTTCACCATCCACGCCGGCGTGCGGCTGCACTACATCCCGCTGACCGTCGACCGGGTCACGGGCATCGTCTCGCGCGGCGGCTCGATCATGGCCAAATGGTGCCTGCACCATCACCGGGAGAGCTTCCTCTACGAGCATTTCGAGGAGATCTGCGACATCGCCAGAGCCTATGACGTCTCCTTCTCGCTCGGCGACGGCCTTCGTCCCGGTTCAATCGCCGATGCGAACGACGCGGCGCAATTCGCCGAACTGGAAACACTTGGAGAACTCACCAAGATTGCCTGGGCAAAGGACTGCCAGGTGATGATCGAAGGCCCGGGCCATGTCCCCATGCACAAGATCAAGCAGAACATGGACAAGCAGCTCGCAGTGTGCGGTGAGGCGCCGTTCTACACGTTGGGGCCGCTGACGACCGACATCGCGCCGGGCTATGACCACATCACCTCAGGGATAGGTGCCGCCATGATAGGCTGGTTCGGCACCGCAATGCTTTGCTACGTCACGCCGAAAGAGCATCTCGGCCTTCCCGACCGCAACGACGTCAAGATTGGCGTGATCACCTACAAGATAGCCGCCCATGCAGCCGATCTGGCGAAGGGCCATCCGGCAGCGAAAACCAGGGATGATGCCCTTTCGCGCGCGCGCTTCGAGTTCCGCTGGGAGGACCAGTTCAACCTGTCGCTCGACCCCGAAACCGCACGGTCCTTCCACGACCAGACCTTGCCCAAGGAGGCGCACAAGCTGGCACATTTTTGTTCGATGTGCGGGCCGAAATTCTGCTCCATGCGCATTTCCCACGACATCCGTGCCGAGGCCCAGAAGGAAGGCATGGCGGCAATGGCGGCAAAATACCGGGAGGGCGGCGATCTCTACATGCAGGCGGACGAGACTGGCGTACCGGTCGTGCCAGAGGCTCCCAAACCATCATGAGGGTGCTCGTCAAAGGGGCCGGCGTTGCCGGCCTCACCGTCGCTTTCGAACTCGCCGCCCGCGGCGCGACGGTCACCGTCGCCGAGATGCGGCATGGCCTTGGTGGCAACGCGTCGTGGTTCGCCGGCGGCATGCTGGCGCCATGGTGCGAGCGCGAAAGCGCGGAGCAGCCGGTGCTGGATCTCGGACGCGATGCTGCCGACTGGTGGGATGCGGTGCTGTCGGGTCAGGTGACACGGGCCGGGACATTGGTCGTGGCCGCGCCGCGTGATGCCGGTGAGCTTGACCGGTTCGCCAGTCGCACGTCAGGGCATCGGCGCGTCGATGAAAACGAAATTGCGCTCCTGGAACCCGACCTCGCCGGCCGCTTCCGGCGTGGATTGCTCTTCCCCGACGAGGCTCACCTCGACCCACGCCCGGCGATGGCGGCACTTCATGACAAGCTTGCGACCATGGGTGTCAAATTCCACTTCGGCTGCGACGCCCGGCCTGTTTCGGGATTCGCCCGTCAGATAGACTGCATGGGAATGGCAGCGGCCGATGACAGGCTGCGCGGTGTTCGCGGCGAAATGCTGATCCTTCGCACGCCTGATGTCTCGCTGTCGCGGCCGGTCCGTTTGCTTCATCCACGCTTTCCGCTTTATGCCGTGCCGCGCACCGATCACCGTTTCATGATCGGAGCGACGATGATTGAAAGCCAGAGCGCCGGACCGGTGACGGCGCGTTCCATGATGGAGCTGCTGGGCGCCGCCCATGCCCTCCATCCGGCCTTTGGTGAGGCCGAGATCGTTGAAACCGGTGTGGGTGTCCGTCCGGCATTTCCCGACAATTTGCCACGCGTCGAAACAGACGGTGAGATCATCGCGATCAACGGTCTTTATCGTCACGGTTTTCTCCTCGCCCCCGCCATGGCGCGCCAGGCTGCCGACCTGGTTTTCAGTCAAGACAGAACCAAGGAGCATGCTCATGAAACTGATGGTCAACGGCGAGGCGCGTGAGATTGCCGCCACCACGCTGGCCGAGTTGCTTGCCGCGCTCGACTATGAGGGCGATTGGCTCGCCACCGCCGTCAACAGCGACCTCGTGCAC
>NZ_RZQG01000272.1:0-6723 GCF_003998635.1 Mesorhizobium sp. M7D.F.Ca.US.004.03.1.1 | reverse complement strand
AGACATCGTCATCGACGGCGGCAATTCCTACTATCACGACGCCGTCGACCAGGCCGCGAAACTGGCTGGCAAGGGTATCCATCTTGTCGATGTCGGCACCAGCGGCGGTGTCTGGGGCCTGGAGCGTGGCTACTGCCTGATGATCGGCGGTCCCGATGTGGCGGTGCAACACCTCGATTCGATCTTCGCCACGCTGGCGCCGGGCGCCGACGCCGGCTCCAATCCGCCCAAGGATGCCGGGACCGCGCCCTTTGGCTATCTGCATTGCGGACCGAGCGGCGCAGGCCACTTCGTCAAGATGGTGCACAACGGCATCGAATATGGTGTCATGGCCGCCTATGCCGAAGGCATGAACATCCTGAAATCGGCCAATGCCGGCAAGCGGCAGCGGACGGCGGACGCCGAGACCAGCCCGCTGGAAAACCCGCAATACTACCAGTTCGATATCGACCTTCCCCAGGTGGCCGAGGTCTGGCGGCACGGCAGCGTCATCGGCTCCTGGCTGCTCGACCTGACGGCCGGCGCCTTGAAAGGCGACCCGGGCCTGGCGAATTACGGCGGCCGCGTCTCGGATTCCGGCGAAGGACGCTGGACACTGAAGGCGGCGATCGACACCGGCGTGCCGGCGCCGGTGCTGTCCTCTGCGCTGTTCGACCGCTTCTCCTCGCAAGGCGAATCCGAATTCGCCGACAAGCTGTTGTCCGCCATGCGCTATGCCTTTGGCGGTCATGTCGAAAAGCCGAAGGCAGGCAAGTGACGGCGATAGGGGAGACACGCTCATGAGCCAGGAACGGTCCGACACGCTGGTGCTCTTCGGAGCAACCGGCGACCTCGCCCACAAGAAGATATTTCCGGCACTTTACCAGATGGTCGCCAAGGGCACGCTCACCGAACCGGTGATCGGCGTCGCCTTCGACGCCTGGGACCTCAAGCAGTTGCAGGCCCGCGCCCGCGACGGCATCGTCAATGCGCTGGGCAAGATCGACGAAAAGGTGTTCGCCAAGTTCGCCTCGCTGCTGCGCTATGTCAGCGGCGACTACCGCGATGGAGCGACGTTCGAGAAACTGAAAAGCGCGCTCGGCACCGCGCAGCGGCCGCTGCACTACATGGCGGTGCCGCCGACCATGTTCGAGACCGTCGTCCAGGGGCTGGAACAATCGGGCACCGCGCATGGCGCACGGCTGATGGTGGAAAAGCCCTTCGGTCACGATCTGCAATCGGCGCGCTGGCTCAACCGGGTCCTTCACCTGGTGTTCGACGAACAGTCGATCTTCCGCATCGACCACTATCTCGGCAAGGAAGCGATCCAGAACCTGCTCTATTTCCGCTTCGCCAACTCTTTCCTCGAGCCGATCTGGAACCGCAACTTCGTCGAGAGCGTGCAGATCACCATGGCCGAGGATTTCGGCGTCGAGGGGCGAGGCCGCTTCTATGACGATGTCGGCTGCATCAGGGACGTCATCGAGAACCACCTGCTCAACATCCTGTTGCTGCTTGCCATGGAGCCGCCTGTCGGCCGTTCCGCCGACGATTTGATCGACGAGAAGGTGCAGGTGCTGCGCGCCATCCGGACGCTGACCAAAGACGATGTCGTGCGTGGCCAGTTCACCGGCTATCTCACTGAACCGGGCGTGGCGCCGAACTCGCCGGTCGAGACCTTCGCGGCGGTGCGTTTCTTCGTCGACACCTGGCGCTGGCAGGACGTGCCGTTCTTCATCCGCGCCGGCAAGAACATGCCGGTGCATGTCACCGAAGTGGTGGTGCGGTTGAAGCGGCCGCCGCTCGACGTCTTCGATCCGATCAAGCCCGCCGACCAGAACTACGTCCGCTTCCGCATCGACCCACAGGTGGTGATCGCTATCGGCGCCCAGCGCAAGGCGCCGGGCGACGACATGATCGGCGAGCAGGTCGAACTGACGGCGCTCGACGACAGCAAGGGCGACATGCCGCCCTATGAGCGGCTGATCGGCGACGCCATGAACGGCAACGGCCAGCTGTTCACCCGCCAGGATGCCAGCGAGCTGGCCTGGCGCATTGTCGGCCCGGTGCTTGGCGACACCACGCCGCCGCACCTCTACGAGCCGGGAACATGGGGGCCAGCGGACGTCATGGCCGGGTTCGGGCCGCCCAATGGTTGGATTGATCCAGTGAAATGAGAGGGGACACGATGGCCAAGGCGGTGAAGCAACCAACGTTGGGTATTGAGACATCGGGCGCTGAGAAGATCGTGCTCTCGATCGATATTGGCGGCTCGCACGTCAAGATCCTGACCAGTGCCGGCGGCGAAGAGCGCCGCGCCGACTCCGGACCGGGCCTGACGCCGCAGCAGATGATCGATGCGGTGAAGAAGCTTGCCGAGGGCCTGCCTTACGATGTCGTCTCGATGGGCTATCCCGGCCCGGTCAATCACAACAGGCCGCTGACCGACCCCGCCAATCTCGGCGCGGGTTGGGCTGGATTTGACTTCGCAGGTGCATTCGGCAAACCGGTGAAGGTGGTCAATGACGCGCTGATGCAGGCCATCGGCAGCTATGAGGGAGGACGCATGCTTTTCCTCGGGCTCGGCACTGGCCTTGGTGCAGCGATGATTGCCGACAACGTCGCCCAGCCGATGGAACTTGCGCACCTGCCCTACAAGAAAGGCAAGAGTTTCGAGGATTATGTCGGCGAGCGCGGCCTCGAAGAGCGCGGCAAGAAGAAATGGCGCAAATATGTCTTCGACGTCGTCGACCGGCTTCGCGCCGCCCTGCAGCCTGACTATGTCGTCATTGGCGGCGGCAATGTCGACAAGCTCGATGAATTGCCCGCCGACTCCAGGCGCGGCGACAACACACGTGCGTTCGAAGGCGGATTTCGTTTGTGGCGCGACAAGGCACTGATAGTTTGATACTGTTATTGTTTAATATAGTTGTTCAAAATAACGTGTGATATGACACCAAGTCATTGCATTACGCAGATTTGCCGACTAGGAATTCCGCGCCACAACAACGCCATTCGTCCCGTGGACGCACGACGGACGCCATAGCATTTTTGATTTCGCGCATGATCCTTTCCGGAAATCGAATCCGATTTTCAGGTCATTCGCTGTAGACGGAGAAATAGAGTGACCGACGATAGCAACAGTGCCCGTAAAGACATCGACCTGCTCGAGCTGACCGCTCACATCGTGTCCGCTTACGTCGAGAAGAACCGGTTGCCCGCCTCCGGCCTGGCCGACCTCATCGCCAGCGTCAGCACCTCGATAAGCGGGCTCGGCAAGCCGGTGGTTCCGGTGGCTGCGCCCCTGGTCCCGGCGGTCAATCCCAAGAAGTCGGTGACGCCCGATTTCATCATCTGCCTCGAGGACGGCAAGAAGTTCAAATCGCTGAAGCGTCACCTCGGTGTGCATTTCGGCCTGACGCCGGACGCCTATCGCGCCAAGTGGGGCTTGCCGTCGGACTATCCGATGGTCGCCCCCAACTACGCGGCCTCGCGCTCGCTGCTGGCGAAGTCGATCGGCCTCGGCCGCAAGGCCGCCCCCGTGAAGGCACCTGTCAAGGGCAGGAAGGCCAAGGTTTCAGCCTGAGGCATGTCGCCCAAAAGCATGCCCTTGGGCTTGACCCAAGGGTGCGCAGCGCTTTTGGGACAACGACCTGCCTGAAGCAAAGACCTAATTCGGCCCTGAGCCAATAGATTGATTGGAACCTGCCGGCGAATCCGCCTTGGCAGGCTTCATGTTTTTATGGCTTGGATGGGGCCGACAAGGTCTTTGGGGGGAAGCCATGAACTACACCAGGATGGTGATCGAGAAAGAGGCGCCGGAGGAATACGGCTACGACCGCATCCGCTACAATCTCTCCGAAAGTTCGATCGCCGACCAGAAACTCTCGGACATCGGCCTGTCACTGCCTGATCTCACGCTTTTCTATGGCGAGCATCGCGGCGACAAGGATTTGCGCGCGCTGATATCGGCGCAGGACGCCGGCACTTCGCCTGACGATGTCCTGGTCACCGCCGGTGCCGCCGGCGCGCTGTTCATCATCTCGACCTCGCTCTTGTCGGCGAACGACCATCTCGTCGTCATCAGGCCCAACTACGCCACCAACATCGAAACCCCAAGGGCGATCGGCTGCGCCATCAGCTTTGTCGACCTGGCCTTCGAAGAAGGCTTCGCCATCGATGTCGAACGTGTCAAGGCGGCGATACAGCCGAACACGAAACTGATCAGCGTCACCTGCCCGCACAACCCGACCGGCACGATGATGAGCCGAACCGAGCTCGATGCGCTGGTGGCGCTCGCGGAAAGCAGGAACTGCCGTCTGCTGGTCGACGAGACCTACCGCGACCTCTCCTACGGCCGCCGCCTGCCGTCGGCGGCATCGCTCAGCCCGAAGGCGATCAGCGTTTCATCGCTGTCCAAGGCTTTCGGCATTCCCGGCATCCGCATCGGCTGGCTGGTCACCAGGGATGCGGCACTTCAGGAGAAATTCCTCGCCGCCAAGGAGCAGATCGGCATCTGCGGCAGCGTCATCGACGAAGGCATTGCGCGCGGCATGCTTGAGCGCCGGGACGCCTTCCTGGCGACGCTGCTGCCCGAAATGGCCAAACGCCGCGACATCGTCCAGACCTGGATCGACCGCGAACCACTGGTCGACTGGGTTCGGCCTGAAGGTGGTGTCGTCGGGTTCCCCCGCCTGAACGTCGATCCCGGCTTCGACCTCGACCGGTTCTATGTGAACCTGCTGGAGAACCACGGCACCTATGTCGGACCCGGCCACTGGTTCGAAATGGAGAAGCGCTTCTTCCGCGTCGGCTTTGGCTGGCCGACGGAAGCCGAATTGAGCGGCGGCCTCGACGCCATTTCCGCCGCGCTGAGGCAGTAACTTCCCCGTGCGGGCGATGAAGCAGGCTGAAAATTCCTTGATCCAGCACTGATTTTAACGCATATCCGCGGCGAACTTTACTAGAAGTTCCCTTGGTCGGAACAGCACCCATCCGGGAAGTGCCCCGCCGGCCGATGCCATCGCAACGGGGCCTCACTCCATGACATCAGCACAAACCTCGCCGGACCAGCGCTATGCCGCGTTCCGCCACCGCTCCTTCCTGAGCTATTGGGCGGCGCGCTTCCTCACCACCTTCGCCACCATGATCGTGTCCGTCGCGGTCGGCTGGCAGATGTACGATTTGACCCGTGACCCGCTCGATCTCGGCCTGGTCGGCATCGTCCAGTTCCTGCCGTCGCTGCTGCTGGTGCTGGTCACCGGGGTCGTCGCCGACCGCTTCGGCCGCCGCCTGATCATGGCGCTGGCCGTGGTGGTGGAAGCGATCTGTGCGCTGGCGCTGCTGCTCCTGACGCTGCGCGGTATCAGTGGACCGCTGCCGATCTTCGCCGTACTCGCCATGTTCGGTGTCGCCCGCGCCTTCTTCGGCCCGGCCTCGGCCTCGCTGTTCGCCAATCTGGTGCCATCGGAGGATTTCGCCAACGCCATCGCCTGGAATTCATCGGCCTGGCAGACGGCGACCATCGTTGGCCCGGTCGCCGGCGGCCTGCTCTACGGCGTTTCGCCGGAAGTGGCCTACGGCACCGCCGCTGTCCTGATGCTTGTGTCCGGGCTGCTGATCTTCACCATCCCGAAGCCGTCGCAGCGCACGGAGACGGAAAAGCCGACCATGCAGCACCTGTTAGGCGGGTTCAGCTATATCTGGAGCGAGAAGATCGTGCTGGGCGCCATCTCGCTCGATCTGTTCGCCGTGCTCCTGTCCGGCGCCTCGGCGCTGCTGCCGGTCTACGCGCGCGACATCCTCCAGCTCGGTCCCTGGGGGCTCGGCCTGCTGCGCTCGGCGCCCAGCGTCGGCGCCATTTGCGTCGCGATCTGGCTGGCCGGGCATCCGCTCCGCAACCACGCCGGCATGATCATGCTGGCCTCCGCCGCGTCGTTCGGCGCCTTCACCGTGCTGTTCGGCCTGTCGACCATCACCTGGCTGTCGATCGTCGCCCTTGCCTTCCTTGGCGCCACCGACATGTTCAGCGTCTACATCAGGGAGACCCTGATCCAGCTGTGGACGCCCGACCACGTGCGTGGCCGTGTTAATGCCGTCAACCAGGTCTTCGTCGGCGCCTCCAACGAACTGGGCGAATTCCGCGCCGGTACCATGGCGGCGCTGATCGGCACCGTGCCGGCCGTGGTGGTCGGCGGCGTCGGCGCCATCGTCGTCGCCGGCCTGTGGATGGTGCTGTTCCCGCAACTGCGTAAGGTCCGCCACCTCAACGGGCGAAACTGACCTTATCGCGCTGCCGGCTTGCCGAAAATCACCCGCAGGAATTCGTCCAGCCAGCGCTTGAGATGCATGTCCCAGATCAGCCGGCCGCCGAGATGATCGCGGCCGGGCTGCGCGCCCGGCAACTCGAAGCGATGCGCGCCGCGCACCACCCAGCGCTGCATCATCACCCTGGTCAACTCGCCATGGAACTGGATGCCCCAGGCATTGTCGCCATAGCGGAAGGCCTGGTTGGGATAGGTCTCGGCCGTCGCCAGCAGCGTCGCGTCCCTGGGCAGCGAAAAGCCCTCGCGGTGGAACTGATAGACCATCTCAGGCCAGTGCATCAGTTGCTTGCCGGCTTCGGTCGCCTTCAGCTTGTACCAGCCGATCTCGACCAGCCCTTCGCCATGCCCCACGACCTTGCCGCCGAGATGATTGGCCAGCATCTGCGCGCCAAGGCAGATGCCGAGGAACGGTCGGTTC
>NZ_RZQG01000271.1:0-6734 GCF_003998635.1 Mesorhizobium sp. M7D.F.Ca.US.004.03.1.1 | reverse complement strand
CGGTCGAGCCGAAATGCTCGGCATGGCTGATGCCGACATTGCCGTTTTCGGGCAGCGCCACCGGTTTCAGAGACCAGCCGCCATCCCTGCGATCGCAGACGATGACCTTGCCGCGCACATTGTCCATCAGGTTGATGAACAGCCGGTCCTGCGTACGGGCAATGCCGGCGATGGAAACGCGATATGCGGGCTCGAACAAGGTTTCCACAGGTCCGAGCGCGCCGGTCTCGACCCAGTACGCCAGATCCAGCGAATAGAGGCCGTCAGGCTTGCAAACCGTGCCGTCGGGCGCTGTCCACGGACTGCGCACGCCGAACACGAGCTGATCCTTGAATATTGCCGTATCGGTCATGTCGTCCGGCAGTGGCAGCTGTTTGTTTTCGCCGGAAGGCAGCCGCAGGAAGATGTGTGAGGCGAAGAAATTCAGCGTCCGGGCCAAGATCAGATAGCGTCTGTCACCGTCGTACTCCAGGGCGGCACCAACAGCGAGATCCTCTTTCTGCGCCTCGAAGATCGGTGTCGCGTCCTCAAGCTTGGTGCCGCGCTTCCAGAGCTTGATCACGCGCGGATAACCGGAGTCGGTCTTGTCGGACTCTTCGAACGCGGCGGAAACAATCACGGTGTCCTTGTCGAGCCAGCCGAAGCCCGACTTTGAAGCGGGTGCGCGAAACCCGCCTTCCACAAAGGATTTAGTCGCGATGTCGAATTCGCGCATCTCGCTGGCGTCGCCGCCATCCGGCGACATCGAGACCAGGCAGCGGTTGAAGTCCGGATAGAGTCGGCTTGCGCCGCCAAAAACCCATTTGGTCCCCTCCTTCGCCGCAAGCTGGTCGAAGTCGATGATCGTTTCCCAGTCGGGCTTCTCGGTCTTGTAGGAAGCGACCGTCGTGCGGCGCCAGAGGCCGAGCACATTGGTCTTGTCCTGCCAGAAATTGTAGACATGGCCGGCAATGGCGGCGCCGACTGCGATGTTGTCCTCCGCCGTCATCAGGTCGAGCGCGGTCTGGAACGACGCCTGATAGGACGGATCGCCCTGCAGCTCGCCAACCGTGACCTCGTTCTGGCGATGCACCCAGTCGAGCGACTGCTTGGCTGTCCTGTCCTCCAGCCAGAGAAACGGATCGTCGGTCGAAGGAGCGGAATTGGGCGTCTTGGTGGCGGGCTTGGTCATGAGGTCTCCGATAAACGTGTCGCTTTTGGCACTGCCAACATCGATATGCCGTGTCCGGTATTCAATATGTTCAGCGCACGATTAAGGCTTTCCGCCGACCAACCAGGCTTGCGATGGCCAGCGCCAGGCACATCAGGCCAAGCGTGATCGGCAGACCTCTCGCACCCAAGATGTCCATGGCGGTGCCCGCCAGCGGCGGCACGGCGATGCCGCCGACGCCCCACATCAGCGAGAAGGCGGCATTGCCGGCGACCAGTGTCGAGCCGGTGAAGCGCTCGCCGAGCTCGATGATCGACATCGTGTAGATGCCGTAGGAAACCGCGCCCCAGACAAAGATCATCGGCCAGATCAGTGATGACTCGATGAGAAGCGGCAGGAGCAGGCAGCCGAGCACCGTGATCGCGACGCAGGCAAGCCGCACCAGGCGCGCAGAAAGCCTTTCGGCCAGCAGGCCGAGCGGCACCTGCATGGCGATGTTGCCGGCGATCATCACCGACAGCAGCGCCGACATGCGGGTCTCAGTGATGCCGTGATGAGTGCCATAGACCGGCAGCAAGGCCAGCGCGCCCTGCTCGAAGCCGGCGGCCACAACGACGGCAAACAACAGCAGCCAGGCCAGCGGCACGAAGCCCAGAACGGAAACCTGATGCCCGGCTTCGTCGACCTTCGGCAGCCGCGGCAGCACCGAGGCCAGGCAGATGCCGCACAGCACGAAGGCAAAAATGCCGACGAGGAAGGGCGGCCAGCCTTGCGTGCCGACGGCAAGCAAGCACAACGGCCCAGCCGCGAAACCGGCCGAGATGACCGTCGAATAGACACCCATGACGCGGCCGCGTCGCGCCGGCGGCGCCAGCGCGATCACCCAGATCTCGCTCAGCACATAGAGCGGATTGGTCACCACGCCGATCAGGAAGCGCAGCGGAAACCATAGGTAGACATTCTGCGTCCAGCCAATCAGCGCCAGCACGATTGCTGACAGAGCAGCACAAATGAGCGCGGTGCGCCCTGCCCCGAACCGGCGCGCCAGCGCCGGGATCAGCGGCGACGATAGGATGAAGCCGACCGGCGTCATCGCCGCCGACAGGCCAATCATCGCCGGAGAAACGCCCTGGCGCTGCAGGATGAAGCTCAACAGCGGATAGGACAGCCCCTGCGCGATGGCGAACACCGAGACGGTCGCGATCACACCGGTAATCGCGGCCCATTGCATCGTCTCGTCGTCGTTCGATTCCGCCAGAGTCATTGTGCGCACCATTATCGGGCTGCAGGATTAGCGATTGAGTTGGATGGTGGTAAGCCCCCGGCGGCCGAAAACCGCTTGCTCCAGACGATGCTTGTCAGGAGGCTGGGCTTGTCAGGAGGTTGGGCCTGTCAGGAAGCTCGGCGCACCGATGAGCGATACAGCGCGAACAACACCAGCACCGCGTCGAGGCCGGCGATCACGACCGGCAGGCCGAGCGGGCCGATGCCTTGCATGAGCAGGCCGGCACCGGGTGGGCCGACGATGCCGCCGGCACCCCACATCAGCGCAAAGGTCGCGTTGCCGGCGACCAGCACCGAGCCCTTGAACCGGCTGCCGAGTTCGACCAGCGCCATGGTGTAGACGCCGTAGCCGACAGCGCCCATCACCAGCAGCACCACCCAGATCAGCGGCGTCATGATCAACAACGGCAGCAGGGCTGCGCAGGTGGCGGTCGCCAGAGCACAGACGATGATCATGGCGCGGCCGCCAAAACGCTCCGCCAGAAGGCCGAGCGGAATCTGCAGCAGGATGTTGCCCAGCGAAAGCGCCATCACCAGCGAGGCCAGCACGGCTTCCGCCAGACCGTAACTGGCGCCGAAGACCGGGACCAGCGCATAGGTGCTCTGCTGGACCGCCGCCGAAACCAGAACAGCAAGCAGCAGCGCGGGCGCCACCTTGGCGAAGCCGACAAGGCCGCTGGCAGGCTGACCGTCATCCTCGAAACCGGTGAGCTTTGACGAGACGGCGTGCAGGATCACCGCACAGAGCGTGAAGCCGGCGACACCGACCAGGAAGGGCGCCCAGCCCGACGTGCCTAGCAGGGTCAGCGCGAATGGCCCGGCCGCGTAACCGGCGCCCATCAGCGTGTTGAAGACACCCATCACCCTGCCGCGACGCGACGGCGGCGCCAGCGACAGCGCCCACACCTCGCCCAGGATGTAGAGCGGGTTGATGACCACGCCGATGATGAAGCGGATGACGAACCAGGCCACCCAGTCCTGCAGATAACCGATGCCCAGGAAGCAGAGCGCGCCGGTCAGCGAGCAGCCGACCGCCAGGTTGCGTGCGCCGACCAGCCGCACCGCCGCCGGCACGAAGGAAGCCGACAGGATCAGGCCGAGCGGCATCATCGCCGCCGACAGGCCGATTAGTGCCGGCGACATGCCTTGTTTCTGCATCAGCAGTGTGAACAGCGGCGAGCTCAGCCCTTGCGCCGCGCCGAACATGGCAAGTGCCGCTGTGACGCCGGCAAGCGCTGCCCACTGCGTTCCCGCTTCGCCTTCGCTCGAGCCGGTCGCGACCATGCTGATGCTGTCATCCATATGAAATGCTGGCCATCCGGCCTGCAAGCCCGACTAGCTACGGGTTCGACTTGGGGAAAGGAAGGGCCGGCCACCGAAATCCGCTTGCGCCAACGAGCCCGTCCGGTTGGCCGAAGCCGAATGGTTCCTGATTGAACGGCGGCAAGTGCCCGGCTCGGCCGACGCTACGGAAAATACCGGGCGATAGCGCCCTTCTTGCCGTCGGCGTAAGGCTTCAACCACTTGTCATCGGTGGCGATCCCGTCATCGTCGGAAGGTCCCTTGCCGATCGTCCGGCGCCAAGCGCGGAACTTGTAGTGATCGAACACGTCGAGCATGTGCACCGCGTAGGCGGCGGCGAAGGTCTTGTCGCCCTCGACGATCACCAGGTTCTCGTCATTTTCGTAGGACGCCTTATAGCCGAGGTTATGGCTGCCGGTGATGACGGTGGCGTTGTCTTCCATCGGATCGATGATGACGATCTTGTCGTGCACGATCGCATGGCCGACGGTCAGCACCTCCGCCTGGAAATCGCGGGCGATCGTCGCGCCGGTCAGGTTTGCCGCCCGCACGATCGAGACGTTCGGCGCCTCCCAGACTTTCTCCGGAAAAACGAATGGCGACTTGCCGTCCTTGTTCGACTTGTGGGTGACCGGATCCTTGGTCGGCGCGACATAGTTGGGCATGGCGGTCTCGTCGCTGATCGCGCCCTGCACGATCAGCTTCGGATCGGCCATCGCTGCCGCCACCGCCTGGTCGACGATCGAGTTGTCGCCCAGCAATGAAGGATTGAACACCAGGAACAGCACCGCGCGCTTCGCCGCCTTGATGCGGGCAAAGACGTCCTCGAGGTCGACCGGCCGCACCGAGATGTCCTTCTTGTTGCGGTCGGGGTCGTTGGGTGAAAACCATACCGTCATGCCGTCCAGCGCCGCCGTGGCGCCGTTCAGCGAATTTGGCCTGTGGTTTTCCCGGCGGAAGGGCACGCCTTGCGTCTGCGCGACATGACCGGCGGCGCTTTCCGAGGCCGGCGGCGGGAACACATCGGCCTTCATGCGCTGCCAATAGGCGTCGAAGATCTCGGCCATATCAGGGTCGTCGCGGATGAAGGCGTTGTTGGACTGTCCGCAGATGCCTGTCGACGTCCAGTTGGTGCTGCCGGTCATCACCGCTTGCGGCTTGCCCTGGGGATCGCGGTAGACGGCAAACTTGTTGTGGCCGATGTGGTTGTTGTTGAACAGGCGGTCCGTCACCACGACGCCCGCGTCGTGCAAGCGCTTCCTGTATGGCGCGTTACCGGCGTCCCAGGCCTTGGTCTGGTCGTCCCTGCCAGAATTGGAAAGGATAACCTCGACGATATCCTTCGCGGCGATGATAGCATCGCACAATTCGTCATCGCCAAGTTCATAGAGCGCAAGCCTGACCGTGCCACCCTCGGTCTTGGCCCGTTTCATGAGACTGGTCAGCACATCTGGCACATCGCCGTGCAGATAGGCGCGTATCTTGCTGGTCGGATCCTGCAGGATCGCAGCGATCTTCTCGCGCTGCCCGACCTTGATGCCGGCCTCCTGCAACGCGTGCGACATCCATTGCGTCGACAGCACGCCATTGGTGAAGGCGACACGCGCCTTGCCGAACATCTGTCCGAGGAAGATTGGCGGACTGACCGCGCCGTGGCCGAGATAGCCCAGCGGCCGTGCCGGCCCGGTATAGGCGGGTTTGCCATCGACGACCTGATCGGGCCGCACCGGTACGGGATCGAGGCCAGGCTTCATGTCGCCCACCGGACGCACCCGGTAGGCTATCATCTCGCCGTCTGGCCTGACGTCGATGCTGTCGCGGCGCCGCCGCACGGTCAGATCGCGCCAGAATGTCTTCTGCACCGGCCAGACGCCGGTGTCCTGGGGAATCCATCTCGGATTGCGCTGTCCCTTGAAAGGCACCCAGGAGGCCAGGCAGCGTTCTACCCCGGTGTCGGGATAGATGCGCACGATCTCGAAGCCAAGGCAGCCCGAGATCATCCCGTCTATATCCCAGGAAAGGAACGCGACCTCGTTGTTCGTCGCGGCGCGCACTTTGACGACGTCAGGCATGACTGTCCCTCCAAAGACGTTAGGCTCGCAAGTATATCATAAGTAAAAGACGGAAGTGTAACGCACTCCACATAAGCGCATTCAGCCGACGGCTGCTCTCGGGCACTTCCGGGCGCATCGGCACGGCAGGGCGATGCCGTGGTCGCGCAGCTGCCGTCCCGGCATGTCGCTTCCCTCGCCCTAGTGGTCGCCGCCTCCGCAATGGCTGGCCAGCCGCCGGTCCATTATGCCGCCCGCTATCGCATCGCACGAGGACCATCATGACCGCCGCCCTACAACCCTTGGAACCGGCACTGGCCACCGACCGCGCCCGTCGCGGCGGCCGCGCCGGAAAGCGCGCCGGCGGCTCGGCCGCGTTCGAGCAGCCGGCTTTTCGCCAGCTGAAGAACCCGCTGACCCCAACCAGGCTGGTTTCGGACGACGAGCTGGAATCGATCCATCTCGCTTCCTTGCGCGTGCTGCGGGAAATCGGCGTCGACGTGCTGCATGACGAAGCCCGGAGCATCATGAAGGCGCATGGCGCCGATGTGCGCGAGGGCAGCGAGCGGGTGCGCTTCGACAGCGACATGATCCTCGAACTGGTGTCGCACTGCCCGTCGGAATTCACCATCCATGCCCGCAACCCGGCACACAATGTGCGCTTCGGCGGCAACAATGTGATCATCTCTATGATGGCGTCGGCGCCCAATTGCTCCGACATCGATCGCGGCCGCCGGCCCGGCAACCAGCAGGACTACCGCAACTTCCTCAAGCTCGCGCAGATGCATAACATCCTGAACTGCACGGGCGGCTATCCGGTTGAACCGACCGATATCCATCCGTCCGTCCGGCACCTCGAATGCATCCGCGATCTCAGCGTGCTTACCGACAAGGTGTTCCACATCTATTCGCTCGGCAAGGAGCGCAATGTCGACGGCATCGAGATC
>NZ_RZQG01000270.1:0-6736 GCF_003998635.1 Mesorhizobium sp. M7D.F.Ca.US.004.03.1.1 | reverse complement strand
CTACTCTTCCTTGGCCAGATATTTTTCCAGCCAGTGGATGTCGTAGTCGCCATTGGCGATGTCGGCATTGCCGACGAGATCACGAAACAGCGGCAGCGTCGTCTTGATGCCGTCGACGACGAATTCATCGAGCGCCCGGCGAAGCCGCATCATGCATTCGACGCGGTTGCGCCCATGCACGATGAGCTTGCCGATCAGGCTGTCGTAATAGGGCGGGATCTTGTAGCCGGAATAGACGCCGGAATCGACGCGGATGCCGAGGCCGCCCGGCGTGTGGAAGTGGGTGATCGTGCCGGGCGAGGGCGTGAAGGTGCGCGGGTCCTCGGCGTTGATGCGGCATTCGATGGCGTGGCCATTGAACTTGATGTCCTCCTGCTTCACCGACAGGCCGCCGCCGGAGGCGACGCGGATCTGCTCGTGAACGAGGTCGATGCCGGTGATCGCTTCGGTCACCGGATGCTCTACCTGCAGGCGCGTGTTCATCTCGATGAAATAGAACTCGCCGTTCTCGTAGAGGAATTCGATGGTCCCGGCGCCGGAATAGCCGAGGTCGGCGATGGCCTTGGCGCAGATGCCGCCGATACGGGCGCGTTCTTCGGCATTGAGGGCCGGCGAGGGCGCCTCTTCCCAGACCTTCTGGTGGCGGCGCTGCAAGGAACAGTCGCGCTCGCCGAAATGCACGCCGCGGCCAAAGCCGTCGCCGAACACCTGCACCTCGATGTGGCGCGGCTTTTCCAGATATTTCTCGATGTAGACGGCATCGTCGCCGAAGGCCGCACCGGCTTCCGTGCTGGCTGTCTGCAAGGCGATCTCAAGATCAGCTTCGGTGAGGGCGACCTTCATACCGCGCCCGCCACCGCCGGCCGAGGCCTTGATGATCACGGGATAGCCGATCTCGGCGGCAATGCGCCTGGCTTCCTTTTGATCGGTGACGGCGCCGTCGGAACCTGGCACAACCGGAATGCCGAGACGCTTGGCGGTGCGCTTGGCCTCGATCTTGTCGCCCATGATGCGGATATGGTCGCCGGATGGGCCGATGAAGGTGATGTTGTGCGCGGCCAGTATGTCGGCGAACTTGGCGTTCTCCGACAGGAAGCCGTAACCCGGATGCACGGCATCAGCGCCGGTGATCTCGCACGCAGCGACGATCTGATGGATGTTGAGGTAGCTGTCGCGCGATGGCGGCGGGCCGATGCAGACGCTCTCGTCGGCGAGCCGCACATGCATGGCGTCGGCGTCGGCGGTCGAATGCACCACCACCGTCTGGATGCCGAGTTCCTTGCAGGCGCGCAGGACCCGAAGGGCGATTTCGCCGCGATTGGCGATGAGGATCTTCTGGAACATCAGGCCCGCTCTACTCGATCACGACGAGCGGCATGCCATATTCGACCGGCTGCGAATCCTCGAACAGGATCGCCGTCACAGTACCGGCGCGCGGCGAGGGGATCTGGTTCATCGTCTTCATCGCTTCGATGATCAGCAGCGTCTGGCCTTCCTTGACCTTCTGGCCGACCTCGATGAATGCCTTGGCATCCGGCGACGGCGCCAGATAGGCGGTGCCGACCATCGGCGAGGTGACCGCATTCTTGGAAAGGTCGGCTACAACAGGCACAGCGATGGCGGCAGCTTGGGCTGCTGCCGGGGCATAGGCCGGCTGCGGCGCTGCGATCGCATGAACGGCCGGTGCCTGGCGCGAGACGCGCACCTTCAGGTCGCCCAGTTCGACCTCGATCTCGGTCAGGTTGGTGTCGTTCAGTATGCCCGCCAGATCGCGGATCAGCTGCTGGTCAACACCGGTCTTCTTTATCGACATTTTCGAGCCTTCTGTTTGTTGGCCGGTCATAGGCGTGCTGCCAGCGCCTGCAATGCCAGCGTGTAGCCGAGCGGCCCAAAGCCACAGATCATGCCGACGGCGACCGGCGCGACCATGGAGACGTGGCGGAATGGTTCCCGCGCATGGATGTTGGAAAGATGAACTTCGGCGACGGGCAGCGGCGCTATGGCGCGGATGGCGTCGTGGATGGCGATCGAGGTGTGGCTGTAGGCGCCTGGATTGATGACGATGCCGACAGCCTTGTCGCCGGCTTCCTGGATCCAGTCGACAAGGTCGCCCTCATGGTTCGACTGGCGGAAATCGACCTCGAGCCCGAGTGCCGTGCCGGCCTGCTTGCAGTCCTCGGCGATGGCGGCCAGCGTCTTGCCGCCATAGATGCCCGGCTCGCGCTTGCCGAGCGCGTTGAGATTGGGACCGTTCAGGACGAAAACCGTTTTCAAAAAAACCGACCTTTTCCGGCGCCGGCATCAAGCCGGCGCGTTGGGCCCTCTATAATGGGCATAGCTGCCCGCGGAAAGAGCGCAAGTGCGTTCTTTCACTGTCCACAACGGGTGGAAATGTGGCCGTGAGAAATATGCCGGTGAGCAAATCAAAGCGCGGCTTTCGCCGCCTCGATCTTTTCAGCCAGCACTTCCTGCCCAAGCGCCCCGAACACGACCTCGTTGCCGACCACGTAGGACGGCGTTCCGGTGATCGCCAGCTTGTTGGCAAGATCGTAGGTCTTGGCGAGGGCCTCGTTGATTGTCGGGTCCTTCATTTTCTCACGCAGCGCCGCTTCGTCGGCACCGAGCGACAGCGCGACCTTGATGGCCGCCGCCTCGGTGGCGCGTCCCTGGCCGCCGAGCAGCGCATTGTGGAACTCGCCGTACTTTTCCGGCTTCATCAGATGGAAGGCCATCGAAACGACGCTCGCCTTCTGCGAATCCGGCCCGAGGATCGGGAATTCTTTGAGCACGAAGCGCAGGTCCGGATCGGACTTGGTCAGCGCCTTCATGTCGTCGATGGCGCGTTTGCAGAAGCCGCAATTGTAGTCGTAGAACTCGACTATGGTGACCTTGCCGTCCGGATTGCCGACGACGCCGTCGAAGGCCGAATTGAAGATCTGATCCTTGGCATTCTTGATCACGCCGAGATGAGCGATGCGCTGCTCTTCCTTCTGCTTGGCCTCAAGCGCATCCTGGACCTCCAGAAGGACTTCCGGGTTCTTCAACAGATAGTCGCGGATGATGCCTTCGACCTCGGCGCGGTCGATCTTGGTGTCGGCCGCTGCCGTCTCGACGGGCTGCGCGGTGCCAGCCCTGGCAATTTGTGGGCTTCCGGCCACGAACCCAAAAGCCAGCATGGCCAGGGCGACCGCAACCCCCGTGGTGCCCAGCAGCAGTGCCTTTTTCATCGTTCCGTTCCTTCTACCTGTTTCCGGTCTGGCTGTGTCGCAGCGCGCGACCGGAAGGTTCACTTGATCTTGGTTGATGCTTTGTAGTTTATGATATCCTGGGCGCGAAGCCAGCGTGGCTCGCCACGCTTCATCTCCTGCTGCGCCCGCATGGCGAAAATCTTCGCATCCTTGTAGTTGCCGGAATAGAAATGGCCCTCGGCGGTGGCGAGTTCGGCGCCCGGTATGTCGCCCAGCTCGCCATAGGCCTGCGCCAGATAGCGATACCCGGCCGAATTTTCCTTGTCGCGCCCGAGGCCATTGTTGATTTGCACGACGGCTTTTTTGAGCGAGTCGGGCGTGCCGACGGCCATCAGCGCCTGACCCATGGACACCGGCAGCAGTCCGGACCGCGCCGGATCGAGGCTGACCGCCTTGGCATAGGCATCCGCGGCTTCCTTGGGCTTGTTTGCCTTCATCAGGATATCGCCGCGCAATTCCTGGAAATAGGCATTCTTCGGCTGCGCCTTGATCAGTGCATTGGTCTTGGCGAGCGCGGCGGCGATACTGCCGAACAGGTAGGTCGACTGGGCATCGCCATATTGCGCGGCGAGGGTCCCTTGCATCTTGCGCATCAAACGCGACGCGGCGGCCTGGCCTTCCATATAGACGGCGATCTTCACCCGCATCATGTCATGACGCTGCTGCAGCGCGGGCGGGTCGAGCTTGTCGACATTGGGGCTCTGTTTCACCAGCACTTCAAGATTGGCGATGCGGTCTTGCGGCATCGGATGGCTGATCCGATAGGGATCGACCTGCGCGCCCGACAGCGACAGTGCCGTTTGGAAGCGATGGAACGTCTTCAGCATGCCCATGCCGGATTGGCCGGTGGCGTTGAGATAGGTGATCGCCGAGCGGTCGGCGGTCATCTCCTCGGTGCGCTGATAGGCGAGGATGCTGCGCTGTGCCATCTCGCCGCCGCCGGCAGCCACACCCATGCCCGCACCGGCAAGGCCGCGGCTGTTGGTGGTTGCACCGGCGACGATGGCGCCGGCGCCAAGCAATGTCGCGATGATGGCCATCGTCTTGGCGCGTTCGAGCTGGTCGCGCAGCTTCTGCTGGTGGCCGCCGGCGATATGGCCGGCTTCGTGGGCAATGACGCCAATGATCTCGTTGGGCGTTTCGGCCGTCATCAGCGCGCCGGTGTTGATGAACAGCCGGCGCCCGGTGACAAAGGCGTTGAAACTCTGGTCGTTGACCAGAACGATGTCGATGCCGTCATTCGCCAGACCCGCCGCCCTGAAGATCGGCCGTGCGTAATCGCGCACCAGCGCCTCGATCTCGGCGTCGCGCACCACCGGCACGTTCTGGGCAAAGGCGCTGACCGAACTCGCCATTGCAACGGCTACGCCAAGCGAAAGCGTCGCGAAGACGCGCGCTGCCTGGGCAATCGTCGATCTGGGTCGGCTCAACATGATGGCTCCACTGGTAGACGAGCGGGCGAAAGATGAAAAGTCGGCGCCGGAAACTTCCTCAACTTGTGATCCTCACATCAATCGGGCATTTGTGCGGCACATGCGCCAGTGCTTGGCGCCGTCAGTCATCGGGAATACTGGTTAAATGGTCGTTTCGCTCTCACGCCGTGGCAATGTCGAACCCTTCCATGCCATGGACATTCTGGCAGAGGCAAACCGGCTGAAGGCCGAGGGCGTGCCGGTTGTTTCGATGGCCGTCGGCCAGCCCTCCGATCCCGCGCCGGTTCTGGTTCGTGCGGCCGCGGCCAAGGCTCTGCAGGACGGACGCATCGGCTACACCGACGCGCTCGGCCTCGCCGCCTTGCGCAAGGCGATCGCCGGACACTACGCTGATCACTACGGGCTTGATATTGAGCCCGGCCGGATCGCGGTGACGACCGGGTCGTCGGCCGCCTTCAACCTCGCCTTCCTGGCGATGTTCGACCCGGGTGACCGCGTCGCCATCGCGGCGCCCGGCTATCCCGCCTATCGCAACATCATGGCCGCACTCGGCATCGACGTGGTCGAGATCGAGCTCGGCGACGCCGCCTACCTGCATGCCGGCCATCTCGAGACCGCGCATCGTGGAAAGCCGCTGAAAGGTGTTCTGTTCGCCAGTCCGGCCAATCCAACAGGCGCGGTCATTCCGGCCGATGAACTGGGGGCTCTGGTGAGGACGGCACAAGACCTCGGCGTCGCCGTCATCTCCGACGAGATCTACCATCGGCTGGCCTACGCCGCACCCGACACCACGGCGCTTGCCTATGGCGGCGACGTGACGGTGATCAACTCGTTTTCGAAATACTATTGCATGACCGGCTGGCGCATCGGCTGGATGGTGCTGCCGCAAGACCTGGTGCGGCCGGTCGAGCGCGTCGCCCAGAGCCTCTACATCTCGCCGCCTGAATTATCGCAGATTGCCGCGATCGAGGCGTTCAGGGCAACTGAGGAGCTGGAGGCGGTGAAAGGCCGTTACGCCTGGAATCGTGAGCTCTTGATGAAACGTTTGCCGGAACTCGGCTTTCCGCTGGCGGCGCCAATGGACGGCGCCTTTTACGCCTTCTGCGACGTCACCAGGCACACCAATGACAGCATGGCCTTTGCACGCAAGATGCTGGCCGAGGCGCATGTGGCGGCAACGCCTGGCCGCGACTTCGACACGCAGGCGGGGCACCGGACCATGCGTTTCTCCTACGCCGGCAGCCACGACGACATGGTCGAGGCAATGGCGCGCATCGAACGCTGGTTGAGGTAGGGCCATGCCGGAACTCGAACAAGCGCTGGCCGAAGTCGCAGCCGAAATGGCCGAGCGCACCGATCGTGGTGATGTCGCCACCTACATTCCGCAGCTGGGCAAGGTCGATCCGAAGAAGTTCGGCATCGCGGCCGTCACCAATGACGGCGGCGTGCTGATGGCAGGTGACGCCGAACAGGCCTTTTCGATCCAGAGCATCTCGAAAGTGTTCACCCTGACACTGGCGCTCGGCAATGTTGGCGACGCGCTGTGGCAGCGGGTCGGACGCGAACCGTCAGGCAATCCGTTCAACTCGATCGTGCAGCTCGAGCACGAGAACGGGATTCCGCGCAATCCGTTCATCAATGCCGGCGCCATCGTCATTTCCGACATCCTGCTTGCCGGCCACCAGCCGCGTGAGGCGATCGGCGAAATCCTGCGCTTCATCCAGTTCCTCGCCGATGACGAAACGATCATCATCGACCGCGAGGTCGCCGCGTCCGAACGGGCCACCGGGTACCGCAACTTCGCGCTTGCCAACTACATGAAATCCTTTGGCAATCTCCACCATGCGCCGGAGCTGGCGCTAGGCGTCTACTTCCACCATTGCGCCATCGCCATGAGTTGCCGGCAACTGGCGCTCGCTGGCCGCTTCCTCGCCAATGGCGGCAAGAACCCGGCGACCGGGCATTCCGTGGTGTCGGCCGAGCGGGCACGCCGCATCGGCGCGATGATGCTGACCTGCGGCCACTATGACGGCTCCGGCGATTTTGCCTTCCGCG
>NZ_RZQG01000026.1:0-19139 GCF_003998635.1 Mesorhizobium sp. M7D.F.Ca.US.004.03.1.1 | reverse complement strand
GGTTGATATTCTCCGTTCGGATTGCGCTCGCGGGCCTGGTCCCTCAGGGAACTTCTTTACGCCGGTGGGTTTGCCGGCAGCGCCGCGATCGTATGCCTCCTGCTTGCCTCGACTAGAGCGGTTCACCGTTTCACGGAAACGGCGAACCGCCCTAACTCATTGTCTTGGCGCAATTCCGGGCGGAAAACCGTTTCACACTTTTCCTGGAATTGCTCTAAAGCCTGTTCAAGCCTTGTTCTTGTTGTAGACGTCGAAGATCACGGCGCCGAGCAGCACCAGGCCTTTGACCACCTGCTGCCAGTCGACATTGACGCCCATGATCGACATGCCGTTGTTCATCACGCCCATGATGAAGCCGCCGACCACCGCGCCGATGACCTGGCCGACACCGCCCATCGCCGAGGCGCCGCCGATGAAGACGGCGGCGATGACGTCGAGCTCGGAGCCGAGGCCCGCCGCCGGCACGGCCTGGCCGAGGCGCGCCGCGATGATCAGGCCGCCAAGCGCCGACAGCACGCCCATATTGATGAACACCATCAGCGTCAGCCGCTCGGTGTTGATGCCCGACAGTTGCGCCGCCTTGGCATTGCCGCCCATCGCGTAGATACGGCGGCCGATGGTCATGCGCTTGGTGACAAAGACGAACAGCGAGATCAGCACGCCCATGACGAGAAGCACCACCGGCAAGCCTCTGTAGCTGGCGAACTCATAAACCAGGAACAGCGCCAGCGCGCTGGCGACCAGCGTCTTGATGACGAACAGGGGGAAGGGCTCGGCCTCATAGCCATGGCGTTCGCGCTTGCGTCGCGTCCTCACCCCGAAATAGGCATAGGCCAGCACGGCGATCAGACCGAGCACGATCGTCGTCATGTGCAGTGTCAGGCCGCTGCCCATGATGGTCTTGCCGGCCGCATTGACCGTCGGCGGGATCAGCGTCAGCGGGCCGATCACATCCGGGATGAAGCCGGAGCTGAGCATTTTGAAATCGTCCGGAAGCGGACCGACCGAGGATCCGCCGCCCAGCAGCGCCTGGCAGATGCCGCGGAAGATCAGCATGCCCGCCAGCGTCACGATGAAGCTCGGTATTCGGTGATAGGCGATCCAATAGCCTTGCGCCGCGCCGATCAGGCCGCCCACGATGAGGCAGACGATCGAAACCACCAGCGGATTGCTGAGCGGTCCGAGCTGCCAGATGACCATCATGTTTGCCGCCAGCGCGCCGATGAAACCGGCGACCGATCCGACGCTGAGGTCGATATAGCCGGAAACGATGACCAGCAGCATGCCCAGCGCCATCACGATGATGAAGGAGTTCTGCTGCACGAGATTGCTGAGGTTGACCGGCTTAAACAGCGTTCCCGACGTGGTGAACTGGAAGAACAGCATGATGACGATCAGCGCGATAATCAGACCGTATTCGCGCAGGTTCGTCGTCAGCGCCGAGACGGCGATGCGTGGACGCTGTTCTTCGGCGACGTTACCCTGCGGGGCGGGGGCGATTTCGGTGCTCATGCTGCTTTTCCTTCTCCCCGAACGATGGCGCGCATTATTTTTTCCTGGCTTGCTTCCGCCGCGGGCATTTCGCCCACCATGCGCCCTTCGTTCATGACGTAGATGCGGTCGGTGATGCCGAGCAGTTCTGGCATTTCCGACGAAATGACCACGATCGCCTTACCTTCGGCGGCGAGGCGGGCGATGATCGTGTAGATTTCGTACTTGGCGCCGACATCGATGCCGCGCGTCGGCTCGTCAAGGATCAGCACTTCCGGGTCGGCGAACAGCCATTTCGACAGCACCACCTTCTGCTGGTTGCCGCCGGAAAGATTGCCGGTCATCTGATAGACGCTCGAAGCGCGGATATTGGTCTTCTTGCGATAGTCGTTGGCAACGGCGAGCTCGCGCATGTCGTCGATCACGCTGTGGCGCGAGACGCCGCCGAGGTTGGCCAGAGTGATGTTGTGCTTGATATGGTCGATGAGGTTGAGGCCGTAGGTCTTGCGATCCTCGGTGACGTAGGCGATTCCGTGTTCGACCGCCCTGCTCACCGAGGAGACATCGATCGGCTTGCCCTTGAGCAGCACCTCGCCGGTGATGCGGCGGCCATAGGAGCGGCCGAAGATGCTCATGGCGAATTCGGTGCGGCCGGCGCCCATCAGCCCGGCAATGCCCACAACCTCGCCCTTGCGCACATTGATGTCGATGCCCTTGATCACTTGCCGGTCGGCATGGAGCGGATGATAAACCGACCAGTTCCTTACTTCGAACACGACCTCGCCGATATCGGGCTCGCGCGGCGGATAGCGGTCGTCGAGCGAACGACCGACCATCGAAGTGATGATGCGGTCTTCCGAGATGTCCTTCTTGGCCAGTGTCTCGATGGTGCGCCCGTCACGGATGACGGTGACCTTGTCGGCGACCCGGTTCACCTCGTTGAGCTTGTGCGAGATCAGGATCGAGGTCATGCCTTGCCGCTTGAATTCGAGCAGCAGGTCGAGCAGCGCCTGGCTGTCCTTTTCGCTGAGCGACGCCGTTGGCTCGTCGAGGATCAGCAGCTTGACTTCCTTGCTCAGCGCCTTGGCGATCTCGACCAGTTGCTGCTTGCCGACGCCGATATTGGTGATCAGCGTCTTGGGGTCCTCCTTGAGGCCCACCTTCTTCAACAGGGCGCTGGTGCGCGCTTCGTTGGCATTCCAGTCGATGACGCCGTATCTGGCGTGCTCGTTGCCGAGGAAAATGTTTTCGGCGATCGACAGCATCGGCACCAGGGCAAGCTCCTGGTGGATGATGACGATGCCCTTGTGTTCGCTGTCATGGATGCCTTTGAAGTGACATTCCTGGCCCTGAAAGATGATCTGGCCGTCATAAGTGCCTGTGGGATAGACGCCCGACAGCACCTTCATCAGCGTCGACTTGCCGGCGCCGTTCTCGCCGACCACGGCATGAATCTCGCCTTCCTCGACGCTGAGGTTGACGTTCGACAGCGCCTTCACGCCGGGGAACGTCTTGGTGATGTCGCGCATCTCCAAAATCGTCGAAGCCATAAGGGATACTGCTCCTCCCAATTCCGGACAATGCCGGTGGGCTAGTATGCGAATTTTGGATTCGCCGCGCTAGCAAAAAGGGGCCCCGCTGTACGCGGGACCCCAGGCTTTTGCAATGCGATTACTTCAGGTCTTCGGCCTTGATGTAGCCGGAGTCGACGACCAGTGCCTGGTAGTTCGACTTGTCGACCTCATGCGGCGTCAAGAGGATCGAGGGGACAACCTTGACGTCGTTGTTGTAGGTCTTGGTGTCGAGGCCATCCGGCTTGCCGCCCGACAGCACCTTGTCGACCAGGCCGACAGTGGCCTTGGCCAGTTCGCGGGTGTCCTTGAACACGGTCGAGTACTGCTCGCCCGAGATGATCAGCTTGACCGAAGCGGTCTCGGCGTCCTGGCCGGTGACGACCGGCCACGGCTGAGCGGCCGTGCCGTAACCGACGGCGCGCAGCGAGGCGGTGATACCGCGCGACAGACCGTCATATGGCGACAGAACGCCATCGACGCGGCTGCCGTCCGAATAGTTGGCCGACAGCAGATTGTCCATGCGTGCCTGGGCGGTTGCCGCGAGCCAGCGCAGCGTGCCGACCTTGTCCATGCCGGTCTGGCCGGACTTCACGACGAGCACCTTGCTGTCGATCAGCGGCTGCAGCACCGAGATGGCGCCATTGTAGAAAAAGAAGGCATTGTTGTCGTCCGGCGAGCCGCCGAACAGCTCGATGTTGAACGGACCCTTCTTCTCCGGATAGCCGAGACCCTTGAGCAGCGAATTGGCCTGGATAACGCCGACGCCGAAATTGTCGAAGGTGGTATAGTAGTCGACATTGGCGGTCTTCTTGATCAGGCGGTCATAGGCGACGACGACGACACCGGCGTCAGCGGCCTTCTGCAGCGCATCCGACAGGGTGGTGCCATCGATCGAGGCGATGATCAGCGCCTTCGGGCCCTTGGTGATTTCATTTTCCAGCTGGCTGAGCTGGTTGGGGATGTCGTCCTGCGCGTATTGCAGGTCGACGGTGTAGCCGAGAGCCTCGAGCTGGGACTTGACGGCGTCGCCGTCGTTGATCCAGCGCTGCGAGGTCTTGGTCGGCATCAGCACGCCGACAAGACCCTTATCGGCTGCGTGCGCCGAGTAGGTCATGGCAGCAACGCCAAGGGCCGCGACGGCGGCCAGTGTCTTGATGATTTTCACTTTAACTCTCCCTGGTTGATGGACGCGGCACCCCGGGGGTCGCGGGCCGCGCAATCGTGCAGAAGCGCCAAGGCACTGCTGCCGTCATATCGATCTCCGGTATCCTCCCATGGCCCCGAGGCGCTGATTTCAATCGATACGATTTTTCTCGTCAGCGACCGTCGCGTCTCGGAACGCGCGAAGGGTGTGGCTCTTTGCCATAACTGTCAAATGCGATCTTTGATGGTTGCTATATCATGGTTGGTATATGTACTGCGACGTGACGGGCTGATCCCAATACCGACCGTCCGCGAGCAGAAGAGAGGGGAAAGCGATGGCTGCGCTAGGGAATCCGACTGCAGTTTCAAATAGTTACAGAGAGATGCCGGGCGATGGCGAAACCTTGCTGCGCAGCGGTCTCAGTCTGCGTCACATGCGCATGATCGTCGCGCTCGACGACCATGGCCGGGTCAGCGCGGCAGCCCAGGTGATGAACATTTCGCAGCCGGCGGCCTCGCGCATGATCAGCGAGATGGAGGCGGTGCTGGAGGTCAAGCTGTGCGAGAGACTGCCGCGCGGCATCACCTTGACGCCCTACGGCAAGGCTTTGGCCAGGCGCGCGCGCTCGATCCTGCTGGAGATGCGCGAGGTCGATCGCGAGATATCCGAGCTCAAGGCGGGCAAGGGTGGTTCGGTGTTCCTCGGTGCCGTGACGGCGCCTGCAATCGAGCTGGCGGTGCCGGCAATTCGCGAAATCCGCCGCATCTATCCGCGCATCGAGATCACCATGCAGGTCGAGACCTCCAACGTGCTGGCGCGCGAGCTGATCGCCACGCGCCATGATTTCATCATCGCGCGCATCCCCGACGACCTCAATCCGCGGCTGTTCGAGTCGCGCGTCATCGGCGTCGAGAAGGCGTGCCTGATCGTGCGCCGGGGCCATCCGCTCACCAAGGGCGAGGCGGTGCGGTTGGAAGAGACCGCCGCCTATGACTGGGTCTTCCAGTCGGGCGGCTCGCCCTTGCGCCAGGCGATGGAAAGCAATTTCCTGAACCGCAACATCGCTCTGCCGGACCGCATCCTCAACACCAGCTCACTGCTCCTGACCCTGGTCATGGTTGCGCAGTCCGATGCCATTGCGCCGGTCTCGGTCCAGGTGGCGAAATTTATCCAGAACCCCGACGGGCTGGCCGGCGCCATCGATGTCGTCCAGACCGAATTCGACATCGAGGTCAGGCCCTACAGCCTGATCACGGTCCGCAATCGCGTGCTGTCGCCGGCCGCCAAGATGCTGCACGACTTCATTCTGCGGGAGGTGGGATGATGGCTGGTTGGGTAGGGCTGTCTGGCGTCGAGTTCGATCGGGCGCGCAAAAGCACATGAAAGAGCCGCCAGGCCGAGGCTAGCGAAAGCGAGCCGGGAACATTATTTCCTGCCGATGCGTTCATGATCTTGCAAGGGACGATTTCTTCAGGAGGCTGAACATGCGCAGCTTCGAAATGATCGATCTGCTTTACGTGGTCGAGGCCTGCAAGCATGATCGATCGGTCGGGAATTTCGTGTCCATGGCTGAAAGCGTGGAAGAATTGCGGGTACTGACCGGCGATTTCGTTTCATTGGATGACGCAGTGGCAAACGCCCTCGCAACGGTGGCGCTCGCGCGAGGTGTTCGACGAACAGGCAGGCGCTGAAATTGTTTCTGGCGCCTTAAGCTGGAGCGGGTAGAGGGAATCGAACCCTCGCGTTCAGCTTGGGAAGCTGACAAGCTACCATTACATCATACCCGCGTGTGCCCTCGTTACCATGACGGCCCGGCTTCGGGCAATCGCAAAGCAGCCCTTGCGCCGGCGCCAAACAGGATCAGGCGCCGGGCAGGTAGATTACCGCGTAATCGTCCGCATAGGCTCGCTTCCAGCCCAGCTGGTCGAAGAAGGGGATGCGGGCGTCATCAGCCGACAGCAGCGCCCAGCCTATTGCGTATTTCTTCAGCTGGGCTTCGAGGAGCGGCTTGCCGCCGGTGTGGCCCATGTCGTCATCGGCCTTTGTGAAACCGCCCAGGAACAGCTGGTCCGTCCGTCCGTCGATATAGGTCTTGATCCCGTGAAAGATCAGCGTCCCGCCGAAATTGTAGGAATTCATCACATTGCCGGACAGATGATGGCTTTCAGCGAAGGCCAGCGCCCCGCTGGCCGACGTCTTCGGGCTCGGCGCGACCTGATGAATACTGTCGAGCACGGCTACCCCACTGACCGTCAAGACGGCGGCCGCGCCGCAGATTGCGTAGAATCGCCTGGCGAAGAATTTTTCCAGTCCGTCGCGCTTTTGCGCCAGCCATGCGGTGGCTGAAAGCGAGGGGTATTGCTGCGCCACCTCGACTGCGATCACCAAGGGAACCAGCAGGAAGAACAGATACACGAAACGCACATGGGCGAGATAGACATGCAAGGTGAAGACGACGAACAGAGCCTTTGCCCAGCCAATTCGCAACGGTGCTACCAGAAGCCCGAAAAGTCCCAGCAGCATCGCCAGTTCCTGGATGGAGTTCTCCGGTTGATTGAATGCGTTCCATTCCATGATCAGCGGCACAGCCTCATTGCCGTAAGCCACGCCGAGCGTCGCCAGGATGGCCTGGACGCCATAGGGGTGGATCAGGCTGACCAGCGGGCAAAGCAGACCGAATGCGATCCATTTCGCCAGGAGGGCTGGTTTCGACAGGCCTGTGCGCGCCAGCAGATCGAGACCGGCGAAACCCGCGATGATGAAGCTCAGCGTGAAGGTGGCGTGCAGGTTCGCCCACAAAACGACCAGCACGAGCAGCCACCAGGGCGGCGCCCGTTCTTCCCTTGCTGCACGAAAGAGCATCTCCGTCCAGATGACGATGATCGGGAAGGTCAAGACATGCGGACGCGCCGTGAAGATTGACATGATCAGGAACACCGCGGCGAAGGCCAGTATAGTGGCCAGGATCGGCTTCAGCCAGGCGCTGAGAAACCACCCCATCAGGAAAACCGTCAGGGAAATCGAGGCGATGATAACGGTGACCACCCCGTTCCAGCCTCCTGTCTTGTAGGCAAGGGCCAGCACGACCTGCCCCAGCCATTCTTTGGCAATCCATGGCTGGCCGGCAAACGTGTAGGAATAAGGGTCGACCGTCGGAAATGTCCGGTTTGCCAGGAAATCCAGCCCGACCTTCACTTGCCACCAGCTGTCGGGATCCTGCAGGGTGGAACCGGCTTTTGCAGTCAGTATCGCCGCCATCGCCCAAGCAGTGAACAGGCAGAATATCGCGCGGGTCCGCTCGTCGTGCGTTGCGGCTTCCACACCGGCCCGGGCGTTGTCCATAATGCGCCGCCTCTGATTGTTTGCGATGAGAGTTTGGTTCATGGAATTCGACTGCTCGGCGCCCGCCAAAGCTCGTCGGTCACCCGAAGGTTCTCGTCTGCTTTGTCGTCTGCGCGACTTTCACGTCCGACAAACACCAAGTGAGCCGAACCGAGACAGAAAACGACCGAATAGACGCAGATCGTTTCCAGGTGAACCAGGGAGCTTTCGGTGATGCCTGCTGAGCGAGTGGCGATCGCAACCGCCAGATTGACGCTGTAGGCGACCAAGAAGATCCCCCCATCCCCATATCGAAACAGGGTTCCTGACCGGAAGCTATCGGCCCGTGTGAAGGTCCATTGGCGGTTGCGGAAGAAGCTGAGGACGAGGTCGGTGACATAAACCGTGGCGTTGGCGAGGATGTCGTTAAGGCCGAGCGCAAGCCCGGCCAGAATGACCGCGTACCCCGACGCCGTGTTCAACAGACCGACGGCGCCAGATCGCAGCATCCTGGGAAAGTCAAACGGCAGGCTTGACCGCATGCGCAAAATATTGGGCTCCGACAGGAATCTTGGTGAGGAAACGCTCGAACGGCCTCAGCCTTGCAAGCAGCCGAGGAAAGAAAATCCGGTAGATGATCCGGGTGTTGGCAAGGCCCGCCTCGGCCATACGCCTGCGCATCTCGCGGGAATTTATCAAAACCGCGTTTTCGTCGAAGGCGCAGTTTCTCACCGCATGCGTGGTCAACGGGTTCCACGGATTGTGTTCGAAAAGAAAGAAGCTGCCGCCATCGGCCAGCACCCTGCCGATCTCCGCCAGCAGCCCGACCTGCAGGTCCTCGGGAATGTGGTGGAAGACGCAAGCCGCGAAGGCCAGGTCGAAGCTGCCAGCGGCAAAAGGAATCGTCTTGCCGTCGAAATGCGTGAAGGCGGCCTGGCCGGGAAAGCGGTTGCTGGCGATGTCGAGCGATTCCCGCGAAGGATCAAGCAAGGTGATCTCGGCGTCGGGAAACGCGCTGCGCATATGGCCGAGCGAATTGCCGACGCCGGCGCCGAAGTCGAGTATCCGCCGTGGTTTCACACCGGCCCGCCGCAGTGTCGTGGCGACGTCGTCGATCTTGTACCTGGCGAAGAAGTCCGGCGTTTCGCCACTCAGCCTTATGCTCGCGGCATGCTGCTCGTGGTATTCCCGCGCAAACTGGTCGAACTCGGCCTCAAGCACGTGCGGCTCTCTTTGCGATCTTCTGCAAACGATGGACCGGCAGATCCTTGTCTCTGGCTGCCAGGTTGCTCGAAACGATCTCGTTGACGAAGTAGAGCGGCCGCCGCTTCGTCTCCATGTACATGCGCCCGAGATACTCGCCGAAGATGCCAAGCACCATCAGCTGGACGCTGCCGAGGATCAGCACGATCGCGGCAAGGCTGGTCCAGCCGGGCAAGACGTTTCCGACCGACCATTCGAACAGGGTGTAGGCGAGCACGACCAACCCCAGAAGTCCGAACATCATTCCGAGCAACGAGGCGAACCGCAGAGGCACGATCGAGAAGCTGGTCATCGCGTCGATCGCCAGCAGAACCATTTTCTTCAGCGGATAGTGGGTGGTGCCGGCAAAGCGACGGTGCCGTTCATAGGGGAGAGCCGTCTGCTTCAGCCCGATCCAGCTCACCATACCGCGAATGAACCTGTAGCGTTCGGGCATCGCGTTCAGATGGTCGAGCGCGCGGCGGCTCATCAGCCGGAAATCGCCGGTATTCGGGGCTATATCGACGTCGACCATCCGGCGCAGCAAGCGGTAGAACATCGAGGCGGAAGCGAGCTTGAACCAGCTTTCGCCGTCGCGCGTCAGCCTCTGGCCGTAAACGACATCGAAGCCTTCGTTCATCTTCGTCATCATCGCGCCGAGCAGCTCAGGCGGATCCTGCAGGTCGGCATCGAGAATGAGAATGCGCTGGCCGCGACAGAATTCGAGCCCCGCGCTCAACGCGATCTGGTGGCCATAGTTGCGGGCAAGATCGATGGCGACGACATGGTCGTCCTTTTCGGCCAGCTGGAAAATGGCCTCGCGCGTCCCGTCGGTCGCGCCGTCGATAACAAGGACGATCTCATAGGAAGGGCCTTGTTCGACGCATGCGGCCGTCACCCGCCGATGCAGTTCGGCCAGGCCATCCAGCTCATTGTAGCATGGGACGACCACCGACAGCATGACGGCGCGTCGCGCGGTGTTTTTCTCCGTCTCCACCAAAAGCCTTGCTCCCGCTATTCGATTGGAAATACCGGGAATTGGTTAGAAAACAGATAAGCCAGCGGGATCAGCTGCGGCCATCGGCCGGCCGCCTTTTCCGCTGCCAGCGGTCACGGGATGAACCGGCAGGGCCATGCGGATGCGGGCGCCTTGCCAGGACCCCGCCAATATCCGAATGGTGCCGTCATGCAGCAGCGCGATCTGCCGGGCAAGGTTCAATCCCAGACCTGCCCCGCGCGATTGCGGCTGCAAGCGGTAGAAGGGTTCGAAGACATTCTCGCGCTCATCCGCTGGAATGCCCGGGCCTTCGTCGCGGACTTCGACGCCACCGGTCTCGTCGATGGCAATGGTGATCGTGCCGGAGCCGCCGCCATGGTCGATGGCATTGCGCACGAGATTTGCCAGCGCGCGCTCGATCTGCAGGACGTTGACCTCGACATGGACCTTGCCGGCGGGCGGCTCGAAGGCGAGATCGTAGCCTGTTTCGATGGCGAGCGGGGCGAAGTCGGCGGCGACCCGGCTGACAAGGTCGCAGAGATCGATGATCTGGCGCTGGTCTGCCGGGCGGTCAAGCAACTGGTGGTCGAGCAGCTGCTGCGCAAGATGCGACAGGCGCTCGATATCATGCAGCAGGCGCACGCTTTGCGGTTCCTGCTTCAGCAATTCGGCGCGCGTGCGCAAGATGGCGATCGGCGTGCGCAGTTCATGGGCCGCGTCGGTGAGGAAGCGATTGTGCCGGTCATAGCCTTGGGCCAGGCGCGCCAGTGTCTGGTTGAAGGCATGCACCAGCGGCTCGATCTCCTGCGGCACATTCTTGACCGGGAGTTGCATCGCACGGGTGCCGATGTCGATACGCGCGGCCTGCTGGACGGTGTCGACGAGGCCGGCAAAAGATCTGCGCACGACGGCAGGCGTGGTCACCAGGGTCGTGGTTCCCATGACGAGGACAATCGGCAACAAAAGGATGATGATGATGGCCGTGAGAGCGGGAAGTGCCTTCTCCCAGTTCCTGCTGCCGTCCGGGTTCTTGGCGACATCGACGGTGGCCGAAATGGTGACTTCGAGGCCTTCTGTTTTGTCGCGCAAGGATCGTGTCGCGGCGATGATCTGAACCGTGCCCGCCTTGGTCGAAACCCTTTCGAGATAGGCCTCCGGCCGCGGGTCATCCTCCGAAAACCCGATGGTGGCGTGATCGGCCGCGCCCAGCAGATCGCCAAAATTCCTGGCGTAGACGTCGGGTATGGCGCCGAAGCGGACGCTCTGGCCGCTGCCGTCGCGGATAATGTACCAGACGTTCGGGAAGCCCTCACGAAACGAACGCAACTCGTCGGTCTCATGGACGATCAATTTGCCGTTGCCGTCACGATCGACGGCATTCTTGATGGCTGCAACGGCAGCCTCGTTGTCGACAAGAAGCCGCGGATCGGCGATCCATAGCGCGGCCGCGGACAGCACGATGAAGATAAGAAGCGTCGCCGCCTGCAGCAGGATCAGCCGCCGCACCAGCACCCATTGCAGCGAGCGCGTGCGCGGCTTTTTCACGAAGCCGCCCGCAGGAGATAACCGAGATTGCGGATCGCCCTGATCTCGATGCCGGCAGCGACATCGTCAAGCTTGCGACGCAGCCGCGAAATGTGCGCATCCAGCGCATTGGAGCCGATCTCGTCATCGAGGGCGTAGACGGCTTCTTCCAGGGCGCCGCGCATGATGGTCCGGCCTGGCCTGCGGATCAGCGTTTCGAGCACCAGCCGTTCACGCCGCGGCAACTCCAGTGCCTGGTCCTCGACAAGCGCCTCGCGATGGCGGAAATCATAGGTAAGGCGGCCGACCATCGTCTGGTTGGCGCGTGAGGTGAACGAACGCCTGTGCAAGGCATTGAGCCTGGCAACCAGTTCCACCGTGGCGAATGGCTTGACCATGTAGTCGTCGGCGCCGGCATCGAGCCCGGCCACCCTGTCGTCGAGACCGCTGAGCGCCGTCAGCGCGATCACCGGCACGTCCAGATGCAAGGCCCGCAGGCGCGGGATCAGGCTGAGACCATCGCCATCCGGCAGGCGGCGGTCCAGCACCACGGCGTCATGATGGCCGAGCCGCGCCACGGCTTCGGCATCGGCCAGTGTCGCGGCATGGTCGACGATGATGTCCTGGCGCTCGAGCGCCGTCTTCAGCACCGAGGCCATTTCCGGTTCGTCCTCGATCAGCAGGATGCGCATGCGCACGCTCCGTCACGGGCAGCCGGCAGGCTGTGGCAATTCATTCGCATTCCAGCTTCGGTTGACGAAAATTGGTGATGAACCATCGGCCGCCCGAGGCGCGGGCGTAGAACGTATAGAAGCATTCCTGGCGCTCGATATAGCCAGGCGTTTCGGTCTCTTCGTAGACGGTTCCGTGTTTCGTGTGGCGAACCTCGCCGCTGGAGGTCCCGGAAACCGCATTGGTGGAGATCTTGCGCCACTGATAGGCTCGCTCGCCTTGCCCGAGGTCAACGACGGCGGTTGGCGGACCGTAGTCCAGAATGACCGATTCTACCGGTTGCCCGATGTAGTTCTTCATGATGTCGGAGGCGCATCCCGTCAGCGCCAGCACGATTGCGACGAAGAACGCCTTCGAGATCCACACAAGATGGTTTGCGCGGCGTTTGGACATATCTGATTCCCATCATCAAGGTCATCCGCGGCACCTAGGGTGTGAAGATTGCATCGACATTACGCAGGACCCGGCACAGGCGCGGTCTGCCGATGCGCGTCGATGCCGGTGCGGATGGGGCAAGCAATTGCGCGGCACCCATTGCGTCTGGGCACCGCGCGAGGTCTGTTCGAACAGAATACAAGACGGGTTCAACTGAACCCGCGGCCTGCCCTAGAATCGATAGTTGATGCCGGCCTTCAGTTCATGGCTGCCGATCGTCGCCTTGGATTTACCGAAGGCCGACGTCGTTTCGACGCCAGGGGTGCGGACATAGTCATATTCGACCTTGGCCGAGAGGCCGCCGGCAAAACCCTGCTCGATGCCGGCGCCGACCAGATAGCCAAGTTTCCAGCCGTCGATACTGCTCACATTGTCGCCCTTGTCGAATTTTGTCAGGGCGCCGCCGCCGGTTCCAAAGAGTAGCGTCTGGTCGAAACTCAAACCGGCCTTGGCTTTGGCGGCACCGCGCCATTTTTCTTTGATCTTGCCGCCCTCGACGTCGTGCTCGGCGCCACCCAGATAGGAGCCCTCGATCTCGGCACCGAGAACCGCTGGACCCATCTGCTGGTTGTAGCCGGCTTGAACGCCGCCGCTGAGGCCGTTCCGGCCGGCAAACGGGTTCGGCATCCCGGTGAACGCCGTGCCGCCATGCACGCCGACATAGGCGCCGCTCCACTGGAAAGCAGGGGGATCATTGTAGGCGGGTAGAAGGTCGGCGGCCATCGCCGGCCCGAGGAGGCACATGGCAAGGGCACTTGCCGTCAGGATGATCTTTGCTTGAGAGAACACTGCATTACTCCAACACACGCGCGCATCCGGCAATCGATACGCAGGTTAATTCCCGAGGACCTCGACCGTTGGGGCGATCGAGCTCCGATTTGGTGTCTTTCAGGGATGGCTGCGCGGTCCTGGGACTGGCTTTCGCCAGCTGTAGTAGGGGGGCAGAGCGCCCGCGCGGCCGATCACCTGAAAGACGCCGACTGTCTCGCAGGCGAAAATTGCACGCACATTGCGGGGAATCGAAAAATGAAGATTTTTCGCTTTATTTTCAATAAATTAAGGTAATTCCATTTACGCATATTTAACAAATTGACACGGGTTCGGTCCGTTCGGTAGCGCAACCTTGCCATGCAATGCCTCGCTCGAGGTTCTTCGGCATCCCGTAAAACTGTCGGCTTGAAGCCGGCAAGCCAAGTGCGTATGTCTGGGCCGACGCCCTCGAGTCTGGGTACCTCAATCTGGAGACGGGCCTTGTCCGCACTGACGCGCTTTCTAGGCGACTCGCCGCTCAAGGTGATCCTAAAACTGCTGGTCGTGTCTTTCCTCGTCGGCCTGGTCATGAATGCCTTCGGCTGGTCGCCGATGGACGTGCTCTACGGCATCCAGAAGTTCTTCATCGACCTGTGGAATCTGGGCTTCCACGCCATCGACCGTTTCCTTGGCTATATCCTGCTGGGCGCGGCCATCGTAGTTCCGGCCTTCATCCTGCTCAGGCTCGCCAACTACCGGAAGTAGAGCATGATCCCGAAAAGTGGGAACCGGTTTTCGGACAAGATCATGCTCAAAAAGGACTATCGGGCGTAGGTCGAGGCCACCTCGAACAGGATCGCGTGGCGCGTGGCAAGCGCGGGCACGTCCGTGGAATAGCCACCGCCGATGACGCCGCATACCGGAATGCCGAGCGTGCGAAAGTGGCTGATCACCATGTCGTCGCGGGCCTGCAGGCCGTCATCCGATAGCGACAGCCTGCCAAGCCGGTCCTCGACATGGACGTCGACGCCGGCATTGTAGAACACGATGTCCCAGTGGGCTTGGGCGGACAGTTCCGGCAGGATGGCGGCAAGCCTCTCCATGTAAGCGGCGTCACCCGTGCCATCGGGCAACGCGACATCGAGGTCGGAGGCGATCTTGCGCACGGGGTAGTTGCGGTCACCATGCATGGAAAAGGTGAACACGCGCGGATCATCAGCGAGTATATCCGCCGTGCCGTCGCCCTGATGCACGTCGAGGTCGACGATCAGGATGTTTTGTGCCGCGCCTTCGGCAAGCAGGACCAGCGCAGCGACGGCGACATCGTTGAAGGTGCAGAAGCCCGCACCTTGTGCGCGCCGCGCATGGTGGCTGCCGCCGGCGGTGTTGCAGGCAATGCCGTGGCGCAAGGCGAGCCGCGCCGCCAGCACCGTGCCGCCGGTGGCAAGCTGCGCGCGCAGCGAGACGCGGAGCCCGATCGGAAAACCGATCTCGCGTTCGATCTTTTCGGGCACGCAGCAGCTGATGACCTGGTCGACATAGTCCGGTGCATGGGCAAGTCTCAGCCATGACGCCGGCGCGGGTTCCGTGGTGTTGAGCGCGTCGGGTCCGGCCAGTCCGCGAGCGCACAAGGCGTCCATCAGCAACGGATATTTGCTCATCGGAAAGCGATGGTTGACGGCGAAGCCGGCGTCGTAGTCGGGGTGATGAACGATCTGCAGGGGCATGAACTGGATCCGGCGGGCTCGCGCCAGACCGGGGATTTCGGTTGGCCGTCACGGGAAGAGTGATTGCGCGGTGGCCGGAAAATGGGGCACATCGGCTGTTCGATCAAGCTCAAACAGCAAGGCAGCAATCCTTTGGACAAGGGTGCAATCCCAGCCGACGCCAGATCTTTTGTCGTCACCAACCGTTCAGTGCTCGCCATCGCCGTGCCGATGACGCTTGCCTATCTGACGACGCCGATGCTCGGCCTGGTCGACACGGCTGTCGTCGGTCAGTTCGGCGATGCCGCCCTGCTCGGTGGCCTGGCGGCCGGCGCACTGATATTCGACGTCGTCTTCACCACCTTCAATTTCCTGCGCTCGGGCACCACCGGGCTCGTTGCCCAGGCTTTCGGGCGCGCCGATGCCCTGGAGGAACAGGCGGTGTTCTGGCGCGCCGTGCTGATCGCTGTCGTCGCCGGCATCGTGCTTGCGGCCCTTGCGCCCCTGGTCGCCATCGCCGGGCAAAAATTCATGGGCGCCGAACCGCGCGTCAGCGAGGCGATGGGCGTCTACATCAGGATCAGGCTGCTCGCTGCACCCTTTTCGCTGATCAACTACGCCATCCTTGGCTATGTGCTGGGGCGCGGCGAGGGCGGGCTCGGGCTGATGCTGCAACTGGTGCTGAACGGCATCAACATCGCGCTCTGCTTCCTGCTTGGGCTGGAGCTTGGCTGGGGCGTCGCCGGCGTCGCCTGGGCGACCGTCACTGGTGAGTTCCTTGCCATGCTGCTCGGCCTGGCGATCGTGATCCGCCGGTTCCGCGCGGCGCCGCCTTTGCCGCGCCATCGCCTGCTCGACATGGCCGCCTTCCTGCGCATGCTGTCGCTCAACCGCGACATCATGATCCGCTCGTTCTCACTGCTCGCCGCTTTTGCGCTGTTCACCCGCCAGGGCGCCCAGTTCGGCACGGTGACGCTGGCCGCCAACGCCGTGCTGATGAACTTCTTTCTCGTCGCCGGCTATTTCCTCGATGGCTTCGCCACCGCCGCCGAACAGCTGGCGGGCCGTGCCGTCGGCGCGCGTGCCGCCGCACCGTTCCGGCAGGCCGTGCGGCTGACCCTGTTCTGGGGCTTTGGCTTGGCCGGGGCTGCAACTCTGGTGCTGCTGTTTGGCGGCGCCAATCTGATTGCTCTTGTGACGACGTCGCAGGAAGTCCGTGCAGTGGCCGACACCTACCTACCGTGGGCGGCGTTCACCGCGCTGAGCGGTGTGCTGGCGTTCCAGATGGATGGCGTCTTCATCGGCGCGACCTGGTCGCGCGACATGCGCAACATGATGCTTTTGTCGTTTCTCGCCTTCAGCGCCGCGCTGCTCACTTTGGCGCCCGCTTTCGGCAACAATGGTCTGTGGGCGGCGCTGCACGTCTTCCTGCTGGTGCGAGGCTTCAGCCTGCTCACCATTCTGCGGTTGCGGATGCAAACGGCGTTCAGCTGAGCGGCCTCATTGCCCATCGATCGAGATGGCTGTCGCGCAACTCGCGAATGGATCTGAGCCGTTCCGTGCCGGCAAAGCGTGCCATCGCGGCGACAATCCGGCCCGGCAGCGCAGGCCCGGCATAGATCATGCCGGTGTAGAGCTGCACCAGATCGGCGCCGGCACGGATCTTGTCCAGCGCGGCCTCGGCAGAATCGACGCCACCGACGCCGATGATGGCGCGGTCTGGGCCAAGCAGCTTGCGCATCTTCGCCAGCACGATGGTCGAGCGTTCGAACAAGGGTTTGCCCGAGAGTCCGCCGGTTTCGCGCGCGGTGTCGCCGCTGCGCAGTGCCGGTCGGGAGATGGTGGTGTTGGAGACGATGACGCCGTCGATCCGCTTCTCGGTGACCTCTGCGGCGATGTCCTCCAGCTCTGCCTCGACCAGATCCGGCGCGATCTTGAGGAAGACCGGCGGCTGGGCTGTTGCCGTGGCGCGCGCGGCCATGACACGCGACAAAAGTTCGCCAAGCTGCTCGCGCGCCTGCATGTTGCGCAGGCCCGGCGTGTTGGGCGAGGAGATGTTGACGGTGAGATAGCTGGCGTATTGCGCAAACCGGGCGACACCGCGCTCGTAGTCGCCGATGCGGTCGCTGCTGTCCTTGTTGGCGCCGATGTTGACGCCGACGATGCCGCCACGCCCCTTGCGTGCGGCAAGGCGCTTTTCGGCCGCTGCATGGCCTTCATTGTTGAAGCCCAACCGGTTGATCACCGCTTCGTCCGCCGTCAGCCGGAAAATGCGCGGCTTCGGATTGCCGGCCTGCGGCAGCGGCGTGATCGTGCCGACCTCGGCAAAGCCGAAACCCAGGCCAAGCAGCGCGTCGGGCACCTCGGCGTTCTTATCGTAGCCCGCAGCCATGCCGAGCGGATTCGGAAACTCGAGGCCGCGGACCGTCAGCTTCAGCCGCGCGTCGAGCGTCGTCCGCGCGCCGACCGGCAGGCCGCATCGCAACGCCGCGATCGACATGCCATGCGCGGTTTCCGGGTCGAAGGTGAACAGCAGCTTCTGGCCAAGCCGGTCGAGCACGCTCATTGCCCCTCCAGTGCCGGGAACTGATGCACACCATCGGCGCCAAGCGGCAGTTGTCGGACCCACAGCACGGCCTTTAGATCGAGCGGACCATAAAGATGCGGAAACAGTGCGCCGCCGCGCGAGACTTCGTATTTCAGCGCCGCGCCCAGGCTGGTCCCGTCGATGGCCACCAGCAGCAGGTCGGTCCGGCCCGCAAAGTGCTTTGCCGCGGTTTCCTTGACCTGCGCCGCGGTGGAGAAATGGATGAAGCCGTCTGCGACATCGATTGGCGCGCCGGTGAAGCGGCCATGTGTTTCGGCCTCGCGCCAAGGCGCTTGCGGGGTTATCTTGTAGATAATCTGAGACATGGTTGCGCTATAGTCCGAACCAGCCACGTGGGAAAGGCCACGCCAAGGGTCTTCCCCATTTCCGGCGCAAACATGCGATATTTCAGGCCTTGGCCATGGAGGACAACATGCGTCTGCAGCACATCTTGATCCCCGCCGCGCTCGTTTCGCTGGTCGCGGCTTCAGCTTATTCGGAAGAAACCGACCGCTACCGGCTGGAAAAGTCTGATAACGGCTATGTCCGTATGGATACGCAGACCGGCGCCATGTCGATCTGCGAGGAACGCTCCGGCCAGCTTGTCTGCAAGATGGCGGCCGACGAACGCGCTGCTTTCCAGGACGAGGTCGACCGCTTGCAGACCTCTATGAAGGCGATGGACGAGCGCGTCACCAAGCTCGAGAATTCGCTCTCCGCCCGCCTCGAATCGAAACTGCCGAGCGAGGAGGATTTCAACAAGACGATGAGCTACATGGAACGCTTCCTGCGCGGCTTCATGGGCATCGTCAAGGATATGGACAAGGACAACGGCGCCCAGCTCAATTCGCAGAAGACCTGAGCGTCCAAAGCAGGGAAAACGCGGCGCGCTGGCTTTGCCGCTTGAAAACAGCGCGCAGCCCCTCATAATCGTCCAACTGATCCCGAAAAAAGCAAAAATTATCGGGGGATTCGGGGAGGGACATTTGCCGGCCGGCTATTCTTTCGTCATCGCCGACGATCACCCGCTGTTTCGTGGTGCGCTGCGCGAAGCGCTTGCCGGCATCGGCAATGTCGCAGCCATCCACGAAGCCGGCGATTTCGAGAGCGCCAAGGCGCTGGTCGTGGCCAACGAGGATGTCGATCTGGTGCTGCTCGACCTGTCGATGCCGGGCGCCAGCGGCCTCTCCGGCCTGATCGCGCTGCGTGGCATCCATCCGACGGTGCCGCTGATCGTGGTGTCGGCGCGTGACGATCCGGCGACCATCAGGCGGGCGCTCGATCTCGGCGCATCCGGCTTCATCTCCAAATCGGCCAGCATGGAAGAGATCCGCGGCGCCGTGCAATCGGTGCTTGCCGGTGACATCGCCGCGCCCGTCGGCGTCGATCTTGGCGTCGAGCGTGATCCCGAAATATCCGACCTGATCAAGCGGCTGCAGGCCCTGACGCCGCAGCAGACCCGGGTGCTCGGCATGCTGGCCGAGGGCCTGCTCAACAAGCAGATCGCCTATGAACTCGGCGTCTCCGAGGCCACCATCAAGGCGCATGTCTCCGCCATCCTGCAGAAGCTCGGCGTCGACAGCCGCACCCAGGCGGTGATCCTCCTGTCCAAGATCGGCAGCGACCCGCTGCAGCC
>NZ_RZQG01000269.1:0-6737 GCF_003998635.1 Mesorhizobium sp. M7D.F.Ca.US.004.03.1.1 | reverse complement strand
ATTTCCAGATGGCCATGGGCGCCAAAAAGGTGGTGCTGGCCCGCTCGGCACGCGCCGGCGACGCCCCCGCCGTGCCGTCACGCTGGCTGCAGCGGCTGCTCACCTTCATCGGCAACGACCAGGCGGCGGCGCTGCGCCGGCGTGGCGACGAATTGCTCGCCTGGGCACGCTCGCTCGATGCCGGCCCGAGACAGGATTTCGCGCCGCGGCCGCAGCCGAAACCGCCACTGTCGGTGCGCCCAGGCCATTTCTCGGTCACCGAGATCGAGACCCTGCGCCGTGACCCCTACGCCGTCTATGCAAGACGGATCCTTGGCCTGATGCCGCTCGATCCGGTCATTCGCGACCCCGGTGCGGCCGAGCGCGGCACGCTGTTTCACGCCATCCTGCACCTGTTCTCGGCGCGCGTCGCCGATCCGCGCGCGCTCGATGCACTCGCCGGCCTCATCGCCGCCGGCCGCGCCTGTTTTGCCGAAGCCGCACTTCCGGCTGATGTCGAGGCGGTGTGGTGGCCGCGCTTCGAGAAACTCGCCGCCAACATCATCGAGTGGGAGCGCACGCGCGCCGACGCGGTGATCCGGCGGCACGCCGAGGAGCGCGCCGGAAAGACCGTCGTCGGTCAGTCAGGCGTGACGCTGTCCGGCTACGCCGACCGCGTCGATCTTCTGGCCGGCGGCATGGCCGACATATTGGACTACAAGACCGGCTCCTCGCCGTCCAAGGCGCAGGCGCACACGCTGCTGGCGCCGCAGCTGGCGCTGGAGGGCGCGCTGCTCAGGCGTGGCGCCTTCAAGGATTTGGGCGCGCGCGAGCCTTCGCAACTGGCCTTCATCAGGCTGAAGCCGAATGGCGAGGTGTTCGAGGAATCCATCCTCGAACACAACCGCCAGCCCCGAACCGCGACCGATCTTGCCGAAGAAGCCTGGGCGCGGCTGGAAAAGCTCCTGATCCACTATGCCGACCCGGCGACCGGATACCTCTCGCGCGCGTTGCCGTTTCGCGAAGGCGAGACCGATGGCGACTACGACCATCTTGCCCGCGTGCTTGAATGGTCGGCAGGCGGCGATGCCGGTGACGAGGGAGGGGAGGCATGAAGAAGGCCTATCCCATCCCCAGCGACACCGCGACCAGCCAGGCCCGCGCCGCCGATCCTGGCAATTCCGCCTGGGTGTCGGCGAATGCCGGCTCCGGCAAGACCCATGTGCTGGCCCAGCGCGTCATCCGGCTGCTGCTGCGCGGTACTGACCCGTCGAAGATACTATGTCTGACCTATACGCGCGCCGCTGCAGCCAACATGTCCAACCGGGTGTTCTCGACACTGTCGGAATGGACGACGCTCGGTGACGCGGACCTTGCGGCAAAGGTCGAGGCGCTGGAAGGCCGCCGGCCCGATCTCGAGACCATGCGCCGGGCGCGGCGCCTGTTCGCCGAGGCGCTGGAAACACCCGGCGGGCTGAAGATCCAGACCATCCATGCCTTCTGCGAATCGGTGCTGCACCAGTTCCCGCTGGAAGCCAACATCCCGGCCCATTTCGAGATGCTCGACGGCCAGATGGAGGCATCGCTGTTTGCCGCAGCGCGCCGCGACATGATCTCCGGCACAGCCGCCGGCGACGCGGATCTGACCGAGGCCTTTGCCACCATTCTCGACCGTGGCGGCGAAGCCGGGCTCGACGCCTTGCTGGGCGAGATCGTGCGCAAGCGCGACGGCTTGCGCCATTTCATCGACGCTGTTGGACGCGACGGCATGCGCTTCCAGGCTTTGTTCGATGAATTTCATTTCCACCCCGGCCAGACCGCCGAAGGCATAGCGGCTTCGGTATGGCCGTTGCCGGGTTTTCTGCCGGACTATTTTGCCGGCTTCGCTCAGGCCGCTGAAGCCACTGATGCCAGATCGGTGCTGAACAACATCCTGCCCTATGCGCGCCAGGCCTTCGCCGAGGGCGATCCCATTCGCCGCCTGCAACTGCTTGCGCGAGCACTCCTCAAGACCGATGGCGATGCCTACGACCCGGCAAAGGCCTTCAAGAAGGCTCTGGTCGACAGGCTGCCGGATCTGGCGGATCGTTATCTCTCGGCGACCAAAGCCATCATCGAAACAGTCGACCGGTTGGCCCTGTTCAGGATGCTGGAAGGCACACGCGCCGCGCTGACCATCGCCGACTGGCTGATCGCCCGCTACGAGGTGCTGAAGCGCAGCCGCGGCTTTCTCGACTTCAACGATCTGATCACCCGCACCGTCAACCTGCTGGCGCGGCCTGACGCCGGCCCCTGGGTGCAATACAAGCTCGACCAGGGCATCGATCATATCCTGCTCGACGAGGCGCAGGACACCAGCCCGGATCAATGGGAAGTGGTGAAGCGCCTGGCGGAAGAATTCTTTGCCGGCTTCGGCGCCCGCGACAGGGTCCATCGCACGGTCTTCGCCGTTGGTGACGAGAAGCAGTCGATCTATTCGTTCCAGGGTGCCGCTCCGGACTCCTTCGCCGACAGCCGGCTGTTGTTTGCGGGACGAGTGCGTGACGCAGAGGCGTCCTTTGCCGACCTCAAGCTGACCTGGTCGTTCCGCTCGACCGACGACGTTCTGACCGCGGTCGACCGCGTCTTTGCCGACGCAAGCGTGCGGCGCGGCATCAGCCATGATCCCGATCCGCTGCGCCACCAGGCGATCCGCACCGATGCGCCAGGCTATGTCGAGGTGTGGCCGTCGGTCGGCGCCGATGTCGTCGATGAGCCCGACGACTGGACGCAAGCCATCGACCATGCGCATGCGCCGGCGGTGCGCGTTGCCGAGAATGTCGCCGCCACCATTGCCGGCTGGATCGGCACCGGCGAGATCATCGAAGGCCGCGGCAAGCGGTTGCGGCCGGGCGACGTGCTGGTGCTGGTGCGCAAGCGCGATCGCTTCGTCCATGCGCTGACCCGGGCGCTCAAACGCCGCGACATTCCGGTTGCCGGCGCCGACCGGTTGAGCCTGCCAGGCCATATCGCGGTCAAGGACCTGATCGCGCTCGGTCATCTCCTCATCCAGCCGCAGGACGATCTGTCGCTCGCCGCCGTGCTGCGCAGCCCGATCTTCGATCTGCCTGAAGAGATGCTTTTCGAGCTCGCGGCGGAGAGGCCGCCGGGCCTGTCGCTGGTCGCATCGCTGCGCGCCCATGCCGACGAAAGCGAGCGCCTGGCGGCGGTCGTCGTTCAGCTTGACACCTGGACAAACGAAGCTGCCTTCAAGCCAGTGTTCGAGTTCTATGCCGCCCTGCTGGCGCGCGATGGCGTGCGCCGGAAGATGATCGCGCGGCTCGGGCCTGAGGCTGGCGACATCCTCGACGAGTTCCTGAGTTTCTGCCTTGCCGAGGAGCGAACCGGCCTGCCGGGGTTGGAAGCCTTCCTATCGACGCTGGAAAATGCCGGTCCCGAGATCAAGCGCGAGATGGACCAGACCCGCGACGAGGTCCGGGTCATGACTGTGCACGCCGCCAAGGGCCTGGAAGCGCCGGTCGTGTTCCTGGTCGATGGCGGTTCCGCCCCGTTCAGCGACCAGCATCTGCCACGCTTGATGCCCTTCGATGGCTCCGGCGCAAACTGGGACGGCAAGGGCTATCTTTGGCGCTCGGCCAGCGACGTTGCCAATGGCTTTTCGAAAGCAGCAGCAGCGCGGGCCCGAGAACTCGCCGACGACGAATACCGCCGGCTGCTCTATGTCGGCATGACCCGTGCCGAGGACCGGCTGATTGTCTGCGGCTATCACGGCAAGCGGGCGCCGAACGCCGGCACCTGGCACTCGATCGTCAGCCGTGCGCTGATCGGCGCTCCTGAAAGCGAGCAGCGTCCGCATCCCGCCGGCGGTGAGCCGGTGCATCGCTTCCACGTGACCAAGCTGCCGCCCGTCGCGCCAAGCTCCGCTGAGCAGGTACGGCAGGCCGATGCTTTCGGGCCATTGCCGGTGGGCCTGTTCCGGCCCCTGCCGCCTTTCGAGGATTTGCCGCGTCCGCTGTCGCCATCCGGCGCCTCGGCGCTGATCGACGAAGGCAAGGAAGCCGTGGTCGACAAGGCGTCGCCGGTGCTGGACGCCGATGCCGAGCCGGGCTTTGCGGTGCTGCGTGGACTTGCCCTGCACAAACTGCTGCAGATGTTGCCTGGCATTGCCGAGCCCGAACGCGCGGGCGCGGCGGAGCGCTATCTCTTGCGAACGGGCGCGGGCTGGCCTGCGTCAGAGCGTGAAAAGGCCCTGGCGTCGGTCACATCCATCCTTGCGGATCCCGGCTTCGGTCAGCTGTTTGCACCGTCGTCACGTGCCGAGGTCGCGATCATGGGCAGCCTGGAGGTCAAGGGCAAAAAGCGCTCGATTTCCGGCAAGATCGACCGGTTGGCGGTGACGTCGGACACGGTCTCGATCGTCGACTACAAGACCAACCGGCCGGCGCCCGCCTCTCTGGCCGAGGTTCCGCCGGCCTACGTCCTGCAGCTCGCTCTTTATCGCGCCCTGCTGCAGCCGCTTTATCCCGGTCGCGCGGTCCAGGCGGCCTTGCTGTTCACCGAGGCGCCACGGCTGATCGAACTGCCGGCCGGTGCCATGGATGACGCCCTTGCTCGACTCACGCGAGCGTGACACAACACCTGCTTGAAGAAGGGCACGATCACCACCACATTTGGTGGGACAAAAACTTTCGAAAGGATTTTTCCCATATGGCAACCGTCAAGGTCGACAAGAGCAACTTCCAGACCGACGTGCTTGATGCCAGCGTACCGGTCGTCGTCGATTTCTGGGCGGAATGGTGCGGCCCCTGCAAGCAGATTGCGCCGGCGCTCGAAGACATCGCCACCGAACTCGGCGCCAAGGTCAAGATCGCCAAGCTCAACATCGACGAGAATCCAGAGCTTGCCGCCCAGTTCGGCGTGCGTTCGATCCCGACGCTGATGATCTTCAAGGGCGGCGAAATGGCCGACATGAAGGTCGGTGCCGCGCCGAAGACCGCGCTGTCGCACTGGATCAATGGCAACCTCGCCTGATCCATCTGAAAATCATGATCATCAAGCCCGGCCTCGCGCCGGGCTTTTTGTTGGCGTCATCTGCAGTGCCGCGCGTCCTTGGACGCGCAAAGGACGCTGTAGCAGTTTGATTTGCGCATGATCCTTTCAGAAAATCGATTTCGATTTTCTGGGTCATGCGCTGCCACGCTCTGGCCCTCGCGCCCGGCCACTCCATGTCATCTGCTTGAGGCAGACAGGAGAACCCCATGACCGGATCCGCCAAGGCCACCGTCTTCATCGACAATGAGCGTGTCATCGTCACCGAATACCGCTTCGCGCCGGGGGAGAACACCGGTTGGCACCGACACGGCCACGACTATGTCGTCGTGCCGCTGATGGACGGCAAGGTGAAGCTGTTGACCAAGGACGGCGAATCCTTCGCCGAAATGAAGAAGGGCGCGCCCTATTTCCGCAAGGAAGGCGTCGAACACGACGTCATCAACGCCAATGAAGGTGAATACGCCTTTATCGAGATCGAGCTGAAGTAAGCCGTCAGGGCCGGCAGGCGCGGTTACCAGTCGGCGATGCGATCGCCTCCGGCGAATTGCGCGCTTTTTTCGGTATATTCGAACAGTTCGATCTTCACGTCGTTGGGGTCGCGAATCCAGGCCTGGAAGGTGTCGTCGCAGGCGTGTTTCTTGGTCGTGACGTCAACGCCTTTCGAGCGGATGTGGGCGATCGCCGCATCGATGTTTTCTACTTCGAGGCAGAGATGGTTGATCTGGTTCAGGTCGCTGTAGCGAGCTCCGTCCTTCTGGAACACCTCGACATGGCTGCGCCCGCCGCAATTGAGGTAGAACCCGAAAATCTTGCCGTCGCGCAGGAAATTGAACTGCGTATCCAGGCCAAGGACGTCGCGATAGAAGCTTCGTGTTGCGTCCAGATCATGCGCGAAGATGCAGACGTGGGCGAGCTGTCTGACCTTGATCATGACGGGTTCCTCGCAAATCCGACCTCAGGTCGGCGGCGTGCCGTTCTCGGCCAGCACCGCGCCGGCCAGGTACAATGAACCACCGATCAGGATGCGCGGCGCCGGGCCGTCCCAGGTGTCGCGCAGCAGCATCAACGCACTGGCGACGGAACTCACCGGCTCGGCCGTCAGTCCCGCTTCCGTCGCCCGGACCGCCAGTTCGTCGTTCGGCACGCCGGCCTCACTGAGGCTCACCGGCACTGTGTAGACATGGCGGGCGAGGCCTTTGAAGGCACGGAAATAGCCGCTCTGGTCCTTGGTGTTGATCATGCCTGAGATGAGGAAGAGCGGACGCGGGTTCTTTTCTTCCTGCTCGGCCAGCGCCTCGGCAATCACCACGCCGGCGCCCGGATTGTGGCCGCCGTCGAGCCAGATGTCGGCGCCCTTCGGCGCCAGTTCGGCCAGCCGGCCCTGCGCCAGTTTCTGCATGCGGCCGGGCCAGGCGACATTGATCATCGCCTTTTCGGCGGCGCGATGGCTGATCTCGAAACCGGCCGCCTTGACCGCGGCGAGCGCCGCCGCCGCATTGGCGAACTGGTGGCGTCCGGGCAGCCGGGGCGGCGGCAGGTCCATCAAGCCGTCTTCGTCCTGATAGACCATGCGGCCATTTTCCTCGAAGGCGAGGAAATCCTGGCCGTAGACGAAAGTGGGGCACTCAAGCCGCTCGGCGGTTTCGATCAGCACCTGCAGCGCCGTCTCGCTTTCCTCGTCACCGATGACCACCGGCCAGCCGCGC
>NZ_RZQG01000268.1:0-6746 GCF_003998635.1 Mesorhizobium sp. M7D.F.Ca.US.004.03.1.1 | reverse complement strand
CGTTGTGGCTGTTCATCGCCTTCTTTGCCAGCGCCATGCTGCCGTTCGGTGCACTCGGCGCCAATTTCAACGCGTTGGCCATGGAGCCGCTCGGCCAACTGGCCGGCACGGCGTCGTCCATCCTGGGTTTCATGCAGACGTTTCTCGGCGGCATTCTCGGCACGCTGATCGGTCAGGCTTTCAACGGCACGGTAACACCGCTGGCCGCTGGTTTCTGCAGCGTCTCGGTCGCAGCGCTGCTGATGATCTTCATCGCCGAGCGCGGCAAGATGTTCCAGCCGCAGAACCCGCCCGTTCTAGGGCACGTCACCGACCTGCACTGAATTGTCGTTTTTGCGCGTGTCCCAAAACCCAGGGGTCCCCTTTGGGCGACATGCGCAAGACTAGGACGAACCTTCAAGGGCTGCCGTGAAGCGAGGCGCAAGCATACGCCCCGCGATTGCTCCACCCATGCTGTCCGAAAAGGGCAATGGCAAAGCGTCATCGAGTGCCCTGAGGATTGAAGCCACGAAGGCCCTGCTGAGCTGGGCATCGCTTCCAAGATCGGAATATGTGGCGCGAGGCTTGCCGATCAGTGTGCCGTTGCGGCGAAGCGAGAACCGCAGCGTCAGGGACATGCCCGCGGTTCCGGGCGGCGGCTTCCAACAAGCATAGATAGCGTCCGACATCTCCTTTATCGTGTCGACGGGGTCGGGACTGCGGCAAGTGCGCTCCTGCGAACTTGCTTCGTGGGAGCTGGCAAACAGGGCGGCGGCAAGAGCCGCCGCGACAATTGCGAACCGAGGTTTCATTCGAGAGCCTCCGGATTTGCGTGAGATTGCATCGCGCTTTCAGCTGGCCGCAGGAGTTGATCCTATTGCGCCCAGAGCTCGCGGCGCAATTCGTGCCAGCTTTCCCGGTCGGGCGCGACAAGCAGGCCGCCGCCGAGATGCGAGGGCAGATAGGCGCTGCCGTCGAAACGTGCGGCATGGCCGCCAGCCTCGGCATGGATCAGCATACCGGCCAGATGATCCCACGGCATCAGCTTGTTGTAGACGACGAAGTGGGCATGGCCGCTCGCCAACAGACGGTATTCGTGCGCCGCGCAGCGATAGGCGAACTGCGACAGGATCTTCGTCTGGTTGCGCGCCAGCCGCGACCGCTCCGGCTCGGGCATATATTGCCAGGAGACAGAGCCGGTCATTTGCGAGATCGGCGCGGGTGCTGCGACATGCACCCTCTCGATGCTGCCATGCGCATGCCGGATATGGCTGCCGGCGCCCCTGGCGCCGATCAGCCAGTCCTTGCCGACGGGATCGTGGATGATGCCGGCAACGGTCTCGCCCTTGATCACGACCGCCAGCATGACGCCGAACAAAGGCACGCCGGAGGCGAAGTTGAAAGTGCCGTCCACCGGGTCGATGACGAAAGCCAGATCGGCATCGCCCAACCCGTTCAACAGCGCTGGATTGTCGGAACAGGCCTCCTCGCCGACGACCATCGCCGAGGGGTAGCGCTCGCGCAGCCTGGCAGTGATGAGCCGCTCGGCGTTGACGTCGGCCTCGGTCACCAGGTCGGCGGCCGAGGTCTTCTGGCGGATGTCACCCTCGCCCAGCCGGCGAAAGCGCGGCATGATCTCGGCTTTTGCCGCATCGGACAGAAGGCCAGCGAGCCAGTCGATCGCGGTGTCGTCAAATGTCATCGGATATGTCTAGCCTTGTGCTGAGGGTCTCATTGAGCGCCGCGAAATCGAACAGTTTTCTGTCGAGCAGATGCGATGGCCTGCTGTTGGACAGTGCGCGTAGCATCGTGTCCTTACGACCGGGCATGCGCTTTTCGATATCCTCGAGCATCGCCTTCATGGCGTTGCGCTGGAGACCTTCCTGGCTGCCGCAAAGATCGCAGGGAATGATCGGGAACTGCATTGCGGCAGCGAATTTTTCCAGATCAACCTCGGCGCAGTAGCTCAACGGCCGCAGCACCATGACGTCGCCCTCGTCGTTGAGCAGCTTGGGCGGCATGGCGGCGAGACGGCCGCCATGGAACAGGTTCATGAAGAAGGTTTCGAGAATGTCCTCGCGATGGTGGCCGAGCACCAGCGCCGAGCACCCCTCCTCGCGCGCAATGCGGTAGAGATGGCCGCGCCTGAGACGCGAGCAGAGCGAGCAATAGGTGCTGCCCGCAGGCAGCTTGTCGGTGACGACGGAATAGGTGTCCTGATACTCGATGCGATGCGGGATGGCGTATCTGTCGAGATAGTCCGGCAGGATATGTTTGGGGAAATTCGGCTGGCCCTGATCGAGATTGCAGGCCAGCAGATCGACCGGCAGCAGCCCACGCCATTTGAGGTCGAGCAGCACGGCGAGCAGACCGTAGGAATCCTTGCCGCCCGACAGCGCGACCAGCCAGCGCTGGCCGGGCTTCACCATCGAAAAATCCTCGATCACCTGTCGGGTCAGCCGCAGCAGCCGCTTGCGCAATTTGTTGAACTCGACCGAGGACGGCACATCGGCAAACAGCGGATGAAAGCCGCCCTCGATGTCGCTGGCTGGTTCAAGCGATTCGGCGTCTGGCAGCATGTTCATGGCGTCAGTTCCAAAATCCGGGAGCAACGACTGTCCGGCGCTTCGTTGCGCCCGGAATTAGCGGAGATGGCCGACAAAGAAAAGGCAGACAAAGAAAAGGCCGCCTCGACGGGCGGCCTTTGCATGGTATCGCAAAACGCGTTCGCTTAGCGCGAATAGAATTCGACGACCAGGTTCGGTTCCATCTGCACGGCGAACGGAACGTCCGCCAGGCCGGGGATGCGCGAGAAGGTCGCGACCATCTTGTTGTGATCGGCTTCGATGTAATCCGGCACGTCGCGTTCGGCCAGGCCGACCGCTTCGAGAACGATGACCAGCTGCTTCGACTTTTCGCGCACTTCGACGACATCGCCCGGCTTGCAGCGATACGAGCCGATGTTGACGCGCTTGCCGTTGACGTTGACGTGGCCGTGGTTGACGAACTGACGGGCGGCGAAAATGGTCGGCACGAACTTGGCGCGGTAGACGACCGCGTCGAGACGCGACTCGAGCAGGCCGATCAGGTTCTCCGAGGTGTCGCCCTTGCGGCGATCCGCCTCTTCATAGACCTTGCGGAACTGCTTTTCCGAAACGTCGCCATAGTGACCCTTCAGCTTCTGCTTGGCGCGCAGCTGCAGGCCGAAATCGGAAAGCTTGCCCTTGCGGCGCTGGCCATGCTGGCCGGGGCCGTATTCACGCTTGTTGACCGGGGACTTCGGGCGGCCCCAGATGTTTTCGCCAAGACGGCGGTCGATCTTGTACTTCGCGGATTCGCGCTTGCTCATCGCATTCCCTTTTCAAAACAACACACCCGGAACCTCATGGCCCGGGTGAAGGAAACGCGCCCTCCTCTGGCCCCCGTTTTCGAGACCTGACAGGGTTTTCCCACGCAACGCGGCGGAAAACCCACGGGACACGTCATTTCAAACAAGATAGTAGAATTGAGTTTCCACGAATCTTGCGCACATAAAGAAAACCACCGGGCATTGCGGCCCGGTGTTGGCGCGCTGATTAAACGGAGATTTAACCGGTGTCAAGCTTGTGGCTGGCGCGGCGCAACGCAACCCTATAGCGTTCACGACGTTGATGCGATGCCGGATGTGGCGGGAGGTTTGCGCCAACGGCACCAGGAAGGGATCTGGAGCTTGAGGAGTCCAATGAGCATGAAGAAGTTCTTCCTTACCTTGGCAGGCGCCGCGGTGCTTGCAGGTTCGATGGCGGTGGCGCCCGAACCGGCGATGGCGCGCCATTGGCATGGCCACAAACAAGTCTGCCGCATCATCGTCAAGAAGAGAGTGGTGTGGCGGCACGGCCATCGCAGGGTGATCGTCGAGCGGATACGGCGCTGCCATCGCTGGTAAGGCAAAACATTTGCCCGGAGATTCTGCTTAAGGAAACAAGGCCCGCAGTTCCGCTACGGGCCTTGTTTCCTTGGGCCGGCGTTTCGCGAATGACACACTCAGTCTTTTGACTTCTTTTCCGGCAGGCCCTTGCGCTTGGTCTCGGCGAATTCCTCGAGCTGCTTTTCGCTCATCGATTCGTACATTCCCTTGGAAGCGCCTTGGAGTTCGCTCTTCTTCGTTTCGCCGCGCTTGGCCGACAAGGCAGCGCCGGCGGCTTTCTGCTGGGCTTTCGAGGTGGCTGGCATGGTGCTTCTCCTTTCCTGTCGGAGAAACGCCGCGCTTCGGCGGTGGTTCCAGCGCCGGCGGTCCAGTCCCTCAGCCGGCTGTGCCAGCCCATCAGGCGGCCGGCTTTGGCGATTTTCGTTGGCAGCCTTCCCGCCTCCAGAGCCCTGGTGTAGGACGGCTGAATGAAATCACTGACCGATCCCTCGCAAGCACTCTCCACCGGCCTCGCGAAAATCCGCACCGAATTCCACGTGCCGGATGGATTTCCGGTAGCCGTAATGGCCGCCGCGGAGGCGGCGGCCAAACGTTTGCCAAACCAGCATGCCGATCGAACTGATATACCCTTCGTCACGCTCGATCCGGCAGCCTCCACCGATCTTGATCAGGCGTTTTCAATCGAGGCGAGCGGCAGCGATCTTCTGCTGCATTATGCCATTGCCGACGTAGCCTGGTTCGTCGAAGACGGCGACGCGATCGATCTCGAGGCCTGGACGCGAGGCGAGACGCTTTACTTGCCGGACGGCAAGGCCGGTCTATACCCGCCGGCACTTGCCGAGGGTGCGGCGAGCCTGTTGCCGGATGGACCGCGTCCAGCTGTCATCTTCACCGTTCGGGTCGCCGGGGACGGTCTGGTGAAATTGGACGGCGCGGAGCGGGCAATCATCCAAAGCCGCGCGAAGCTCGCCTATGACAGCGTGCGGGCCTCCGATGTCCCGGCCGGCTTTGCCGAAATGGCGCGACGCATGGCGATGAACGAAAAGGGTCGTGGCGCGTCCCGCGTCGACCCGCCCGAGCAGGAGGTGGAAAGGCTGGCCGATGGCACATTCCGGCTTTCGTTCAGACCGCTGCTGCAATCCGAACAAGACAACGCCGCGCTTTCGCTGGCCGCCAACATGGCAATTGCCGATGCCATGCTTGCGCACCATACCGGGTTGTTCCGTGTGATGTCGGAGCCAGATGCTTTCAAGGTGCAAAGACTGCGCAACGCGGCACAGGCTCTGGGACTGTCTTGGCCGGCCTCCACCAGCTTGCGTGACTATCAGCGAACCCTTGACCCGGCCGATCCGCAACAGGCGGCGCTGATGCTGGAAATCCGCCATGCAAGCCCCGGCGCATCTTACCAACCCTACAAAGAGGGGGTTGTCCCCTGGCATGAGGCGATGGCTGCGACCTATGCTCATGCAACCGCGCCGCTCAGGCGGCTGGCCGATCGCTACGTCGTGCGCTGCGCGCTGGCGATCGCCAACGGCCAGCCCGTGCCGCAGGCCGTCACCGATGCGTTCACTGGACTGCCGAAGGTGATGGGGCGTGCGGATGCCAGCGCTTCGCAGATCAACCATGCGGCCATCGACCTTGCCGAGGCGGTCATGCTCAGGGGACGCGAGGGAGAGACGTTCAGAGCCGTCGTGACCGACGTCAACCACGGCGTGCGCGTCCAACTTGCCGACATGCCTGTCGTGGCCAACCTGAAGGCCTCCGGGCTCGAACAGGGTGATGGCCTGACTCTAAGGTTGGTCTCGGCCGATCCGGATCAACGCAGCATCGTGTTCGAACCTGCCTGAACGGCAGACGGTCCGGTCACGGCCTAGCGCACGACCAGTCCAAAGCCCTGCATCAGCCGGCTGGTTGCGAAGTCCACCTTGCCGGAGGTAAAGACGGCGATGTCGGGCTCGCCCATCGGCAGCGGCCCATCGACCGGCGCCAGCAGCGACATGGCGCGGCGGGCGATCGCTTCGGCCGGGTCGATCCAGTCGACCGGCCAGGGCGCGGTCTTGCGCATGCGATTGGCCAGGAACGGATAATGGGTGCAGCCGAGTACGATGATGTCGGTGCGGGCGCCGTCCTTCTCGACAAAGCATGGCGCGATCTCCTCGCGCACGATCTCCTCGTCGACGAACCCCTGGCGCATATAGATTTCGGCCAGCGGCGCCAGCCGGTCCGAGCCGACCAGCCGCACGTGGCATTTCTGCGCCCATTTGCTGATCAGGTCGCGCGTGTATTGACGCTTGACCGTGCCAGGCGTCGCCAGCACCGAGACGAGCCCGGAGCGGGTGCGTTCCGCCGCCGGCTTGATCGCTGGAACCGTACCGACAAAGGGATGACCGGGGAATTTCTGGCGCAACGCGTCAATCACCAGCGTCGACGCCGTGTTGCAGGGAATGACCGAAATCTCGGGCCGGAATTTCTCCAGCAGTGTGCCGAACAAGCCAAGGATATGGGCGTTGAGGGCTGGTTCCTCCCAGGCGCCATAGGGGAAAGCGGCATCGTCGGCGACATAGACAAAGCGGCGGTCAGGCATCAGCACGCGCGCTTCGCGCAGCACAGTAAGCCCGCCGATGCCCGAATCGAACATCAGGATCGGCCGCTCAGTCATTGTCGGTTCCCTTGCCACCCAGCGGCGGCGTGTCACTGTCGTCACCATTGGCGGCGTCACCATTGGCGGCGGGCGGCTGGCGACCCACTTCAGCCTTGCGGGCACGCGCGGCGGCCGCGGGCAGGCGCCGTGGATCATCGCCAGGGGAACCATCGCCGCGCGGCATCGCCGGCGAAAACCGGTCGAGCGACGAGATGATGC
>NZ_RZQG01000267.1:0-6746 GCF_003998635.1 Mesorhizobium sp. M7D.F.Ca.US.004.03.1.1 | reverse complement strand
ATATCATGGTTCCGCACCGGCATCGCGAAGCCGAATTCACCGCCTTCGCATCCACCACGGTCGAGCCAGTATTCATCCATGTCCGCATGCTTGCCGAGGCGCTTTTGCGGTGTGCGGAAATTGATGGTGTGCCTGGCGTCGGAGACGCCGAGAAAGTGACCGGCGCCGCCGCCGATCGCGATGCCTTCGATGACCAGCAGCGCCGCATCCTTCGGGCGCAGGCCGCACAGGTCGCGCGTGGCGTCGATGACGGCGCGTCGAGACTCCCGGCTGCCCTGGATCCCGCCGATGGCGACCGTGTAGCGGCTGTTGCCCATCCGGTAGAGGATGAAGCTCAGCGTAACCAGATCGAGCCGGTCGCTCTGCCGCGTCAGCTTGATCGAGAAGGCGCCTTCGTGGCTGCTGCCTGAATGGACGGAGAGGAGCATGCTCAAGCCATAGGCATCGCGCCGCCCGTTCACCATGCCGATATCCATCGCCCGCCCGCGCCATGCCGCCTCCAGCAGTTCTCGCGACAGGCCCGCCGCCGCCAGATTGAAATGGTCGGCAAGAAGATCGAAGCCGCGATGACCTGACAGACCAAGGGCAAAGAACTTGTAGGGCTTCTTGCGCAACAGATCGTCATTGGGGCAGCCCAGCCTATGCCGCCGCCGGAAGCTGGACAGGAAGCGGAACCATTTGAAGAAGCTCACTGGCTTCAACGCGAACCGGGTCAGGAACACCCGGGCTTGCCCGGCGCCCAGGCGCCTGCAGAGGCCCAGGATCTGGCTGACGACGCCGACAGTCTCGTGCAGCCAGGCACGCTTGCTCGTTTCGATGGTCAAGATGCATCCCACACGGCTGGATCGTTCGCCGGTGGGGGTAACTCCGGGGCATTACGTGGACATTGCAGGGATGCGTGGAAGGCGCTTTATGGCGCAAGACATCAGAGTGGCTGAGCGTCGCCTGTCTCCTTCCTCCCATGTCCTGGTTCCCGGGCGCTTGTTCCCATGCCCGCCGGGCAAAGACTGGATCTGGGTTGCCGACGGCCTGGAGGTCAGCCTAGCCACCACCACAGCGCCGCAACCACGGCCACTATCGCCGCGATCGCCAGCCCCAGCATGATGTAGGAGCCCTTGATGATGTCGCGGATGATCTTCTTGATTGTTTCGCGGTCGTTGAGGTTGGGGAAGGGCTCGTTGGGCAGTGCCACGCCGAGGAACTCGCAAAGTGGGCCCCAGCCTTCGGTCACCTTGTAGACCAGCAGCTTTTGCGGCGGCACCGCCGCCTTCACCTCCTCGATATAGGCGTTGTAGCGCGCCACCGCCTTGGCGCGGTCGTCCATCACGCCTTTCAGGGTGCGGCCCCACACCAGCTTGCTCGACATGTCCCCGAATTTCCGGCCGAAGGGCGTCAGCCATTCCAGGATCTTGAACTGCCAGACAGTCTCGGTGAAATAAATCGTGTCGATGGTGCTCTCATACCATGCTTCGGCGCCGCGCGGGTGGAGCGTCAGCAACACCTTGGCGTCGGGGTAGGCGGCCATCAGTTCCTTCCACACGCAACAGCCAGGATTGTCGACGGTGGCCGTATAGTTGGCGAACACACGGTTCCAGTCGTGCTGGCTGCCCGCCGGGCTGTTGGCCACCTTGCGCCAGAAATCGAGATGGCCCTTGTTGGCCTTGTTCATGATCACTTCCTGCATGTGGTAGGAAGGCAGGCCGAGCCTGTTCAGCGCGGCAAAGGTCGACCACGTGCCAGTGCGGCCGAAACCGGCCCCGATCAGTTTGAGCGTCATTTCCCCATCCCCCGGACTTGTTTTCTTCGTTACCCCAGTCCGTGAGCATCAAATTGCTCCCGACCAGGCCGGCGCGCAACAAATTTCGAGCGCGCGTACCGGACGGGCGACCACATAGTTGCGAAGTTGCTAAAATAATGGAACGTTGTCCGCGGGTAACGGGAATTTGGCAGGGAGTCGTTTGGAACCGGGCGGTTTCGACGATTTTGGGGAACGATGTATTTTGGACAGTTTCTTGTGGGGATGTCAGCCACGGCCGTCATTGTCGCGGTCTGGACCTATATGGCCACCAGTTCTTTCTGGGAGGCATTTGCCTGGACGATCGTGACGCTGCTTGTTGTGCAGGTCGGCTACTTCGTGCTCGTCGTGAGGCTGGTCTTCAGGCGCGCGCACCATGCCGCGACAAGCCAGGATCCAGTCGACGCTGTCCCGCCGCTGCATCGCGACGGTGTCTGGTTTTGAGGCCGGGCACTCGGGTTCGCTGAAACGGCCCATTCATTCGCTGTGCGCACAAGAACTCAAAGGTCGGAACCAGTGTTGACGCTTCGCGTTTTCCTGGCGTGACCGGGTGAGGCTGCCACCTCCACCGGCGCCGTTCAAGGCTCGCTCTGCTCCCGGCAGGGCGGGCCTTTTTCGTGCGGAGCTTTCCTGCGATGCTGAGACCAGCGGCCGGAACGACATGGCCTGCTCTACGTTAGCTGATGCTAAGGCAATTGAGCATATAGAGGCCGGTCCAGTCGCTGCCGGCTGCCGCCTTTCCAGATAAACGGGCGCTTGCCGTTGTGGCTGCCGTACCGCCAGCAGCTTTATGCGCTCTCCGCATTAATATCCAATCCGAATGACGCAATTTGTACGCGAGGTTTTTAGCCATTCTCGCGCCCGAATCTTAATATATGATCAGCACACGATCACTATTATTGGCCGATCAAGTGATGTTTGAATTCTGAATTTGAAATGGAACCTCATGCCGGCGATGGAGTTTCCATGCAGGGCGGAATTTGAATTCAACCTGTAGGAGATTGTTATGAAACTTTATCTTAAGAGTGCGGCGGCCGCGGTCGTCCTGATGGGCGGCATGGGCGTGGCCGTGGCGGAAAATGTCGTCGTCGTCCAGCCGGAGCAGGAGACGGTCGTTCGCGAATACGTCAAGAAGCAGCCGCTGGCGTCGGTGAACCTTCTGGGTGTCGAGCTCAAGCTCGGCTCGCCGGTGCCGGACACAGTTGAATTGCGCGAAGTGCCCAACGTCAAGTATCGCGTCGCGGTGATCAACGACCAGACCGTCCTGGTCGATCCCGATACCCATCAGATAGTTGAAGTCTTGCACTGATTGATGCTTGAGGCGGGGGTGCCCGCGCCACGCCAGGCTTGCCTTGGGAAAAGCCCGCCCCGACACCGCGTCGGTGGCGGGCTTTCTTTTTGAGGCCGGCTTTATCGGCTGTTCGGCGGCTGTTTGCCCTGCGTCTTCGCATGGCAGGCTTGTGCCTCGATCGCCTCGGCCTGCGCGATCGGCCGCATGCATCGGGCTGGCAAAGTCGTCCGCCAGGGTGCAGGGTTGCAGCGCGCGAACGTTCGCGAGCCGGCATATATCGATGTGCAGCCGGCCTTTCGGCCGAGACCTGAAAGCCCTTCGATGACCATCCCGCCCATCGAAACTGTTCGCGATGACGCACCCCGCATCCTGCTTCTGCTTGGCAGCGCACCCGACGCGGTGCGTTGCGAGCCCTGGCCGAAGCAGGCGTTCAGCCGGATCGTCGCCATCAACAATGCCTGGCGAGTGCGCCCCGACTGGGATTTCCTCGTCCATGCCGGCGATTTCCCGTCGGACCGGCTGCCCCACGACGCGACCTTGCGGCAGGCTCGGATATTCAGCGCCACGCAGTATGTCCCGGCGCAGAACGCCTTCGGTGGCTTCGTCTATGCCGGCGCCACGATGGCGCTGACCGCTGCCTATTGGACCATTCACAGCCAGAAGCCCGATGTGCTGGCATTCCTTGGCTGCGACATGATCTACGACCGGCCGGACAAGACGCATTTCTATGGCATTGGCCGGCCCGATCCGTTGCGCGACGACGTCACCCTGCGCAACCTCGAGGCCAAGTCGGCGCGCCTGCTCGTCCAGGCGTTGAAGCACGGCTGCCTGTGCATCAATCTGTCCGACCTGCCGCGCAGCCGGCTGGTGTTTCCCAGGCTCGCCTTCGACGCGCTTGGCGGCCTTTCGCTCACGCGGATTGCCGAAATGAAGGCGGACATTCTTGGCAGCCTCCGGCTCGACAAGGCCGAAAAGGCCGAGGAGATCGAGAAGGACCTCGGCTATTTCTACGAGGACGGCATGTACTGGAACCATCTCGACGAGATCGACGAGACGTTTCTTGCCGACATCGACGGACTGTGGATGTCGGCCGTCGAGCAGAGACGAGCGGGCTGAAGCTGCCGACCTCCCTCGCAGGAGAGGGAGGTCGGCGCGCTAGCTGTTCAGCTCACTCGGCCGCCAGCTTGTCCTGCGTGTTCGTGTCGAAGTCGCTGGCGTCATGGCGCTCATGCAACTGCAGGGCCGGTTCGCCGAAGGCGCGGTTGACCATGCGGCCGCGCTTGACCGCCGGGCGGGCGTCGATCGCCTTCGCCCAACGCCGCACATGCTTGTACTCCTGCACCGACAGGAACTCGGCGGAATCATTGTACATGCGGCCGAGCGCCAGCCCGCCATACCAGGGCCACACCGCCATGTCGGCGATGGAGTAGTCCTTGCCGCCGAGATATTCAGTCTCGGCCAGCCGACGGTCGAGCACGTCCATCTGGCGCTTCACCTCCATCGAGAAGCGGTCGATGGCATATTCGAACTTTTCCGGCGCATAGGCGTAGAAATGGCCGAAGCCGCCGCCCAGATACGGCGCCGAGCCCATCTGCCAGAACAGCCAGGACAGCACCTCGGCGCGCGCCGGCTGTTCGCTGGGAAGGAATTCGCCGAATTTTTCGGCGAGGTAGATCAGGATCGAACCGGATTCGAAGATACGCACCGGCGTGGCGCCGCTGCGGTCCATCAAGGCGGGGATCTTGGAGTTGGGGTTGACCTCGACGAAGCCGCTGCCGAACTGGTCGCCATCGTTGATCCTGATCAGCCAGGCATCATATTCGGCGCCCGTGTGGCCGCGTGCCAGAAGCTCCTCCAGCATGACCGTCACCTTGACGCCATTCGGCGTCGCCAGCGAGTAGAGCTGCAGCGGATGCTTGCCGATGGGCAGTTCCTTGTCATGCGTCGGGCCGGCGATCGGCCGGTTGATGCTGGCAAAGGCGCCGCCACTCGGCTTGTTCCAGGTCCATACTTTCGGCGGGGTGTATTCGGTCATCTCGGGGCCTCGTGTCTTGGGGGGCTTGGGGAAAGGATGGGCAGGTCCACCTAAAGCTAGGGCTGCGGATGGGGAAGTTCAACTTGCGTTGAACTATTGTTTTATGCCGCCGCTGCACGGAGCTTGCCCTGCTCGGGGGATGAGGTCAGCACCACCCCCCTTGCACCATCTCCCATGCGGCATAGGTATAAGAGGTATCGCGTCGCCAGAGCATTGCATCGCAGGACAAAAGCATGACCATCAATCCCAATCCGCGCTCGGTCGTTGCCGTGCGGGCCACCGTTCCCGAAGATGCCTTTACGGCCGGGGCGCTCGGCACGCTCAGGGAAGGCAGCGGCGTCGTCATTCGCAATGACGGGCTGGTGCTGACCATCGGCTATCTCATCACCGAAGCGGAGGAGGTCTGGCTGACCAGCCATGACGGCCGCGTCATCCCCGCGCACGCGCTGGCCTATGACCAGGAATCGGGCTTCGGCCTGGTGCAGGCGCTGGCGCCGCTCGGCCTGCCGGCCGTGGCGCTGGGCGATGCCGGCAAGGCCAGGATCGGCGACGCCGTCGTGCTGGCCGACGGCATTGGCCAGTCGGTGCAGGCCAGGATCGTCACCAAGCAGGAATTCGCCGGCTATTGGGAGTATCTGCTCGACGAGGCGATCTTCATTGCGCCGGCACATCCGTCCTGGGGCGGCGCCGGGCTGTTCGGCGCCGATGGCTCGCTGCTCGGCATCGGTTCGCTGCGCCTGCAGATGAGCCGCAACGGCGAAGTCGCCGATATCAACATGGTGGTGCCGATCGATCTGTTGCCGCCGATTCTCGACGATCTCCTGACGCGTGGCCAGGTGGCCAAGCCGCCGCGCCCGTGGCTCGGCGCCTTGTCGGCCGAAAGCGACGGCAAGGTGGTGGTGATGAGCGTGACCGAAGGCGGCCCGGCGGCCAAGGCCGGCCTGCGCCAGGGCGACATCATCTCCGACATCCGCGACGGCGCGGTCGATGGGCTGGCCGATTTCTATCGCAAGCTGTGGGAGAGCGGCTCGGCCGGCGCCGAGATCCCGATGCGGGTGCTGCGCGACGGCCGCGAAACCTGGCTGCGCGTCAAGTCGGCCGACCGCGGCAGCTTTCTCAAGAAGCCACAGCTGCAGTAGGCGCGTCAGCCACGCCATGCATCCGAGACTGCTCAAGACTTTCCTGGCGGTGGCGCGAAGCCGCAACATCACGCGTGCCGCCGAGACGGTCCACCTCGCGCAATCCAGCGTCAGCGACCAGATCCAGACGCTCGAAACGGAGCTTGGTGCGGCCCTGTTCACGCGTACGAAGTCCGGCCTTGAGCTGACGCCGGCGGGGCTGGCGCTGAAGCCGATCGCCGAGGACCTGTTGCGGCTCAATGGCGAGGCGCGCGCGGCCGTGCAGGCTGCGGCCGGACGGACGGGCGGACATGTGACCATCGGCGCGCTGGAGACGATCGCCTCGGCACGGCTGGCGCCCTGGCTGCCGGCGTTCCAGGCCGGCCATCCCGAGATAGCCGTGCGGATGAAGGTGACGGACAGCGGCACGCTGCGGCACCTGCTGGAGGATGGCGACATCGACGTCGCCTTCTGCTTCGACCGTCGTGATGTGGGGAGGAAGAGCAC
>NZ_RZQG01000266.1:0-6731 GCF_003998635.1 Mesorhizobium sp. M7D.F.Ca.US.004.03.1.1 | reverse complement strand
GCGCCATGATATCAAGCTGCCCCTGGCCGCCTTTCAAGGCATCGCGCGCCGAGATCATACCAAAGGGACCAAACCGCGCCCGCCAATCGAAGGCACATTCGGAAGTCGAGATCGTCTGCGTTGCGGTAAATGACATCCAGGACGTGGCTTCAAGCTTCTGTTTCATCCGTCCTGTTTGCTTGAGCTTGACCGTCGTTCGGCTCGTGCCGGGTCTGACACCGAGCCGCAGCGCAAGGTCATAGACAGCGGCCGGCAACCGCTTCCCGATTAGAACAGCATCCTCAGCCATTAAGCGGCCTTCCTATCTTGACGCATTGCTCCACCTCGCGAGGGTGGCCGCTATCCCAGCCACATAGAGGGTACCGAAGATCAGCTTGTTGTGACGTGCAAGCCATTCTGGAAGGTAGATATCGAAGTTGTCGCGCCGCTCGTCGGTGTAGCGCGCGGCAACGGATGTGAGCGGGCATTGCCATCCGTTCAGGACCAGCACGAGCACCTCTACCAGGACGACACCGATCGATAGGGCGGCATGGACATAGTCGTCCCGCAAGGCGAACACCCAGATTGCGAGGATGCACGCGACGAAAAAGACCCAGACGATGGTGTGAATGACCTTGATGGTCACGAGCCGCGCCGCCGAGGAGGATGAGCCCTGCGCAGGAGCGTTCAAGATAGGATCACACTTTCCGCGGGCCGGCGTGCCGAAAAGGGGAGCGCGGCTCCATAGCCGAAGCGCATGACGAGATCAGGTCGCCGACCGGGCAGACCGACAAGTGCCGCCAGGTCCGGCCGCAGGCTGGCGACTTCGACGGGCTGGTTGATGAAAGCATGCTTGAGGCCGAGCGCGGTGGCTTGCAACGCGAAACGCTGGCAGGCGCGGCCCGCCAGGACCCAATGCTCACGGTCTTCCTTCCGCGCGACGAAGACGGCGATACCTGCCGAAGAGGCGAGTTGTCTTGCGTATTTTTCGTTCTCGGCTTTGGCTTTGAAAACGAGATCGAACATAATCGGACCAAGCCAGGCCGGAAGGGCGGGATTGCCGCTTGATGCACTGAAGAGGCCGTCACCGGTCAAGATCGCCTGCCGGGGGCTGAAGCGCAGCCAAGCCTTCAGCTCCCGCACGAAGGCGGCGTCGGCGATCTGCGCGGTGTTGCCCGCGAGGACCAGGTCGCGCACGCGCTCGATCCGTGCCCGATCCGTGGTCAGAACGAGATCGACGCCCGGCACGGCCGCAGCGGCGGAAAGTGTCTGCAAGTCGCGGTTGCTGACGGCTTTGCCGTCGTAGTCGCCGCGCGTTGATTGCCGCTTTGGGATCGCATCGAACAGAGCGGGCTCGGCAGGTGCCCCACCCCCGAACGTGTACATCACGCCACCGTCATTCTCCGGCCCGAAACTGAGTTCGCCCGGCCTGCTTCGGGCGCCGCAGGCAATGGCCAAATTCTCAGCCGCGCAGCCAAGGCTGGCGAAAAGATGGTGATTGTCGGGGTCAACGATAGCGATCTGTCGCGTCAAGTCGGGCAGGATTTCGATCCCGGCGTCGCTGATCCTGAACCGCCACGGCTGGGTGTTGTGGCTGTTCGCCGCCAGCGTAGCGTAGCGGATCAGGTCGCTCATCCCAGGCGCTTGCGTCAATGCCGAGCGGGTCGCGGCCACCGAGGCGTTGTAGTCCTCCATCGAACCCATGTTTCGGAGCCCTAAAAAGGCAACTCCGGCACCGGCGACCACGAGGGCGCCTCCGCCAACCAGATAATGCCGCCTGTTCATCGAATTGGCCGATCTGTCTTCGACAAGTGCGAAGCGGCCAGAAGTGACCGGTGCGGTTGTCTCTGGAAGACGTAACCGTCAAATGCGACATCGGTTCCCGATGATGCATCGCCTGGAAGAAACGGGCGGCTCTGCGCCGCGCTTCCATAGGCTTGACGAACGCCTCAGCAACTACAATCCGCCCCTTCCCCGCCAAAATTCTTCTGAGCGAAGTTCAAGGCGCTGCTTTAGCTCGTGTAGCTCTGGAACTGGCAAACGTCCGAGCCGTTTCGGACCTTCATCTGCTCGAGATCCCAGAACGAAACCTCGATGCGGTCGTTGGCGCAATAGACCGTGTAGCGTTCCGGCTCCAGCGCTCGGGCTTTCTGCACGGGCACGGAAACGGCCGGGATGGAAAGCACTGACAGTGCAAGCATGACGATGTGACGTGTGCGCATTTAAACCCCCAATGAACCCGCCGGCCCACTATGGCCACGGATAGTGAAGCGGCGCATCGTGGTTTTTTGGTGCTCGGCCTTCTTCCGGACCGCGGTACGTCTGTGGGCCGAAGTGGCCCTGCATTCCAGCTGTGGAATAAAGGTAAAGTCGGCGATGTCTGGTTGTGCCGATGGGCCGGTCGAGCCACGGTCAGCGCTTCATCGAGTGCAGGATGGCCTGCATGTGCTCTTCCAGGTCGAGTTCACCCCGAGCCTCAGTGGTCAACAGGTAGTCGGCCTTGGCCCGGCGGTCGCCTCGGCTGATCGCAGGATAGGAGCAGATGGCCAGCAATGCTTCCTGTTCAATCCGGTCTGCCCTCTTGCGTTCGTGGCTGCTACTGCCCGCTTGATGAACAACCCTGTGAAGCCCGACATAGGTGGCTTCATGGGCCCCGATCAGCGCCCGCAATTCGGGTGAGGCATCTTCCCCTTCAGCAAACGTCGGTTCAATGACCGAGGCCACGGCGGTGAACGCAAGAAGTGTACGGCGGGTGACTTTGGGCATGCCTCATATCCCTGCTGTCTGATCATGCAGGCACACCATAGCACCGGCGCAACGGTTCGAAGAGATGCCCTGGGACGTGACCACACTGTCTGCTGACAAAATGTATTCGCTCCCGCAGCTCGCCCTCCTGGCGGCAAGTGTGGCCTTAAGTCGCAACGATTGGCTTCCGAAAGCAGGGCCTCGGGCTTCATTGACGCGGCGACCAACACCATATTGTGATCCACAGCCCTCCAAAACGAGAGAAGCTCGCCCTGACGCGGTCGCACTGCGGCCGTCAGCCGGCAATGGCTATGAACCAGGAACCTGAAAAACCATGCCTGAAAATATCAGACTGACTTCGAGAGACGTCCCCCTCATTCAGCTAGGCCTCTATCAGTGCCGCTTCCCGGTGAGCGAAGACCGGTCAGTACCCGGCGGTTACCGTTTTTGTGCTGGGCCAACTTCGCCGGATCGCGTCTATTGCGATCACCACCACAGCATCGTGACCGCCGTCGACCCTCGTCGAACCCGTTCAGGTCTCCACCTCGCACAACGACGCGCCGCGTAAGTTAAGCGGGCGGTGGCCTTTCGAACAGGCAGCAAGCGCCAACATCCTATGGCCACGAATAGTGAAGTGGCGCATCCGTGGTTTTTTGGCGCATGGCTTTTTTCTTCCGGTTAACTGCAAATCAGCGCGCTGAATGGCCCTGCATTCCAGCTGCGGAACAAACCGGCACGCCAGCGAGTTTCTGTCCGAGGAAAATTGAGGGAAAGCCATGTCCAGATTTCTGCTGGCGACCAGCGTCGCCGTTCTTCTTGCCGTCGGGCCGGCTTTGGCCGCGGACGACGCTCCGCTGCCGCTGCCCAATGCCAAGAAATTGTCGGAGATCATCGCCAAGGTCGAACAACGCGACGGCTTTCGCTATGTGAAAGAGGTCGACTGGGATAGTGGCGCCTACACCGTCACCTACTACACGTCGGACAAGGCGAAGGTCGAAATCACCTACGATCCCGTGACAGCCGAGCCAAAATAAGGGTCGCGGGCAGACCACTGCTTTCGCCCCAAATTGCCCATCCTTGGCGTATGATATCCAGGTCAGGCGCTGGCGGCGCCTTGAGGCAATTCTGCCGGCTTGGGGGCATGCATGCGATCTTTCGTTCGAATCTTTTCTTTGCTTGTGCTCGTTACCTTCCTGGCCGGCGGCATCCTTGGTGCCGCTCCGGCGCGGGCTGACGGGCCGTCCTTCGACTGCGGCAAGGCACGTCTATCGGCGGAAAAGGCGATCTGTGCCGACCCGCAGCTGTCGGCCATCGATGTGCTGATGTCAAAGGCGTTCAAGGATTTCGAGCCGGCGTTCGGCGGCGACAAGCGCATGATCGCCCGCGGGCTGATTGCCGACCGCAATGCCTGCGGGGGCGACACGGCCTGCATCGTCAGCGCGCAGAACAACGCGCTGCAAACCTATGGCAATGCCCAGTCATGGGTGCAGGATTACAACATCGCGCTGATCGGCAAAAAGGCGCTGGAAGCCGCGGCACACAACCCGGCAGGGACCGACCAGCCCCTGCCCCTAGGGATCGGGCAATGCGCGTCCACCCATATCGAGACGCTCACCACACGGCTTGGCGACGATCCGCTGGAAACGGCCGGTCCCGAGGCGGGCAGCGCCGCGACATTCACCAATGGCGGCACCGCCGTCTCATACGATCGCGAACCTGGCTTGGCCGCCTCGAAGGTCGGCGAACCGGTCGAGATGTGCCTGATCTCGATTCCCAGGGATTGCCCGAAAGACGATGAGCGTGGCCGGGTCTACTATTCCCTGGACCTCGTCGCAAAAGGCAGCTGGGCCTTGCCGGACTCGCAGCATTTGTGCGGCGGCGCCTGAATAGGCCACTTGGTGTTTTGCGACAGCCGCCAAGGGCGCCTCCCCTTGCGTCAGTCTCGCTTTGATGGCTGACTGCGGCGCTAGACGCCGCATTGGGGGATGGGCATGGCGACGGCGAAGCATGTACTAAAGCGCATGTTGATGATGTTAGCCGGCTACTTTGTGTCGGTGCTGGTTGGTCTGATCGCCATCGCGGTCATCTATGCCGCGCTCAGTTCCTTGCCCAACGCGCCCGATTATTTCGACGTCATGGGCGTTTCGCCGATCGCGGTCCTGGTAGTGCCGCCGCTCGGCATGTTCGTCTATTTCCTGACGATTGTGGTGACCGCGCTGCAGACGCTGATCTTCGCGCTGATTGCCGAGTTCTTCTCGTTGCGCAACTTCCTGCTGCACATGGTCTTCGGCGCCGCCGCCGCGGTCGGCGGTTTCGCCCTGATCTGGCCGAGTGCGCCGGAGGACATGGACCCGGAACGCTGGGCCGACATCGGCATCATTGCCGCTGCCGGCCTTGTCGCCGGGTTGCTCTATTGGCTGATCGCTGGGCGGGACGCCGGCTTCCGGCGACCGCTGTCCGAGCGATAGAGGCCGAGGGGCTTCTTGCCTCAACTCGACGGCGAACGCACCGCCTCGGTGGCGTCCAGGGCCTGCTTCAGCCGTGTGTCGCGGTCGTAGACGTCGCCGAAATACTCGACCTTGCCGGACAGGTCAGGCCAGGCGGTGAAATAGGCGACATAGACCGGGATCGTGCGTGTCACATTTTCGGTCGAGTGGCCGTGCTTCAACTTCTCGGCGATGTCGTCCACCGAGGTGCCGAGCACCGCGGCCGCCATGCCGCGCGGGTCCTGCAGCCGCACGCAGCCATGGCTGAGCGCACGCATGTCTTGCTTGAAGAACGATTTTTGCGGCGTGTCATGCATGTAGATCGCGTGCTTATTGGGGAACAGGATCTTCAGCTCGCCCAGCGCATTGGCCTCGCTCGGCTGCTGGCGCACGCTGTAGGGGATGTTGGCGCCATAGGCGCCCCAGTTGACCGCCGACGAAGGAATACGCTTGCCGCGCGAATCGGTCACCTCGTAGCCGGCCCGGTCGAGATAGCCGGGATCGTTGCGCAATCTGGGCAGCATCTCGTTGACGATGATCGACTGCGGCACACCCCAATAGGGATGGAAATCGACCTGCTTGATCTGGTCGTAGAAGAAGGCGGTCTGGTTGGTGGTCCGGCCGACGACCACACGCGTCTTCAGCTTCTCCTCGCCATTGTCGATGTAACTCGCGGTGAAGGCCGGCTGGTTGATGAAGACACGCGGGCTGCCGAGATCGGAGGGCAGCCAGCGCAGTTCTTCCAGCGCCACTTCCACCTTCAGCAGCTTGTCGGCCTTGGATGTTCCGGCCAGCGTCGAAACGGTGCGCGGCCCGATGACGCCGTCGCCCTTCATGCCTGCCTTTTGCTGCACGGCCTTGATGATCGGAACCAGTTCCGGGTCATAGACTTCGCTGGTGGCCAGCCTGGACAGGATCTCGCCATAGGCGCCGCCCGTCTCGTCATCGAGATTGCGCGCGATCAGTGTCAGCAGCTTCGGCAGTTCGGGGCTGGTTTCGCCCGGCTTCAGCAGCAGTTTGGGGTCGACGACGATTTCGTTTTCCGCACTAGCCTGCAGGGATTCCAGTTCGACGCGCAGCGCTTGGTATTCCGCATTCTGCGGATGCCGCGATTCGAGATAGGTGCGCACTTCCTGGGTATGCGCCAGCGTCTTCAGCACGCCTTGCAAGTCGAGCGGCTTGGCCGGGAAATCATAGTAGCCGGTCATGCGGTTGGGCTCGACGCGGCCGTTCTGGGCGTCATGGGCATAGCGCAGCACGCGCGCCGAAAGCGCCATCTCGAAGCGGACGAGCTCTTTCAGTTGCGCATTGGCGTCGGCCGTCGATGTGCCGGCGGCAGGCACCTCGACCGTATAGTCGGCGGGCGTGAGGCCATAGCTTTCAGCCTCGCCAAGGACGCGCACCGCATCCTGCGCGCGGCTGTTGAGGCTGGTTCCGGTCACCCAGATGAAATCCGGATTGGCCGAGTAATAAGCGATCAACGCCTTGGCAATGTCAGGTTCGGCATAGAGCTCGTAGTCG
>NZ_RZQG01000265.1:0-6793 GCF_003998635.1 Mesorhizobium sp. M7D.F.Ca.US.004.03.1.1 | reverse complement strand
GCATCCAGCCGACCGCCTGACCATCCTCGAATGCCAGCAAACCCGGTGGCGGACCGGCTTCGATGCGCGCCCTGATGTGGTCCTTGTTGCGTTCTCGGCTGCTCTCGCGGCGCACCGCCGGGGCCAGCCGGAAATGCGTGCACCAGCAGCCGTAGCAGGCGCCCTGCTTGCCGAACAGGTCCTCGAATTCAGCCCAAAGCTCAGGCGTAAGCGGCGCTATGGTCGTGCTCATGAGTTCTCCCCAGGCCAGCCTTGTCGCTGGCCTTGCACTGTCGTACCATTGCCTCTGTTCTCTTTATGTTCGCAGCGATGGCGGCCCCTGTCAACAATCCCGATCACGGTTTTTGCCGCGACTGCCTGACGTTTCAGCGCAGCCAGACGCGCCGCTGCGAACGCTGCGGCAGCCCCCGGCTTGCGCGTCATCCCGAGCTCTACCGGCTGCATCTGGCCCATATCGATTGCGACGCCTTTTATGCAGCGATCGAAAAGCGCGACAATCCGGCGCTCAAGGACAAGCCGCTGATCATCGGCGGCGGCAAGCGCGGCGTCGTCTCCACCGCTTGCTACATCGCGCGCATCCAGGGCGTGCGCTCGGCAATGCCGATGTTCAAGGCGCTCGAAGCCTGCCCCGAGGCGGTCGTCATCAGCCCCAACATGGAAAAATACGTGCGCGTCGGCCGCGAGGTGCGCGCCATGATGCAGGCGCTGACGCCGCTGGTCGAACCGCTCTCGATCGACGAGGCATTTCTGGACCTCGCCGGCACCGAACGGCTGCACGGCCTGCCGCCGGCGGTGGTGCTGGCGCGCTTTGCGCTGGCGGTCGAGAAGGAGATCGGCATCACCGTTTCGGCAGGCCTGTCCTACTGCAAGTTCCTCGCCAAGATAGCCTCCGATTTCCGCAAGCCACGCGGTTTCTCGGTCATCGGCGAAGCCGAGGCAGTCGGCTTCCTGGCGGCGCAGCCGGTGACCATGATCTGGGGCGTCGGCAAAGCGTTCAACGCTACACTTGAGCGCGACGGCATCCGCACCATCGGCCAGTTGCAACAGATGGATCGTGGCGACCTGATGCGCCGCTACGGCACGATGGGCGACCGGCTCTACCACCTTTCGCGCGGCGAGGACGTCCGCCGCGTCGATCCCGACCAGGATGCCAAGAGCGTATCGGCCGAAACCACCTTCGACACCGATATCGCGTCGCTGGACGAGCTGGTCGCGGTGCTGAGAGGGCTTTCGGAAAAGGTCTCGGCGCGGCTGAAAAAATCGGGCATTGCCGGGCGCACCGTGGTGCTGAAGCTGAAGACCCAGGATTTCAAGCTGCGCACGCGCAATCGCCAGCTCGGCGACCCGACCCGGCTCGCCGACCGCATCTTTCAGACCGGGGTGGAGCTTCTGCGCAAGGAAACCGACGGCACCAAATATCGGCTGCTCGGCATCGGCGTCAGCGACCTCTCGGACGACGACAAGGCCGACCCGCCCGATCTGGTCGACGTCCAGTCGCGCAAGCGCGCCATGGCCGAAGGCGCCATCGATGCCCTGCGCGACAAGTTCGGCCGCAAGGCGGTGGAAACCGGCTACACCTTCGGCAAGGGCCGCGATGCCCACCCGCCTGAGCCGCTTGAAGACTGATCTTCGCTAAGTACGCTGCAGATCAATCCTGCTCGTCACCACGCTCTTGCCGGTTTTCGGGTCGGTGTCGGTGACCGTCAGCCGGATGCCGTTCTCGCCTCTCTTCTCGACCGTCATCTGCGCCTTGCGGTCACCATTGACCTCCTTGGCCCAGCGGATGCCGAGATTGATCGCATTGCCCGAGCGCCTGCCGTTGAGTTGTGCCGGCCCGGTACGAGAGCCGACATAAATGCCGCTGTATTTCGCACCTGTGACCTTCAGATTGGCACTGATGGCCCGCGACACCACAACGAGACCGCGGCAATTGCCGTCCAGCGAGAGCGAGGTTGAGGTCGCATTCGACTTGAAGCTGCAAGATACTCCAACGTTCGGCACATCCGTGGTCACCTGGACAGTGCCCTTGCCGGCGAAATTGCCCTTGAACGACTGGAGAAATTTGGTCTCGTCGGCATGCGCCGCGCCTGCCCCAACCAATAGAACGCCAGCAAGCGCGACTAGCGCGAATGATCTCATCGAAGCTCTCCTTGTTGATTTTGAAAAGGCAGGACGGCCTGCAACGCACGGCTGACTATCGGGACTCAACGCCCCTTGCCGTGTCAGGTTCCGCTCGCCACATGACTGTTTTTGCGGCGTCCAGTAGCTGCGACTGGCCCAGAAGAAGGCAACGGCTAGCGATTGCGGCAGAAGCCCTGGCCTGCGACATAGCGCGGATGACACCTACCCCCTCGATTCCCAAGGCCGCGTTCTGGATGGCGCTGTCGATTGCCTCGTTCCTGGCGATGTCGGTCGCCGGCCGCGCCACGACAGCCGAGCTCAACGTCTTCCAGGTGCTGGAACTGCGCTCGGTGATCGGCTTTTTCATCCTTCTGCCACTGGTGATGATGAGCGGCGGCTTTCCAGCCATGCGCACGCAGCGGCCCGTCGCCCATATCGCCCGCAACATCATCCATTATTCCGGCCAGGCGGCCTGGCTCTACGCCCTGACGCTGATCCCGCTGGCCGTACTGATCTCGATCGAATTCACCACGCCGATCTGGACGGCCATCCTGGCGGTGATTTTTCTTGGCGAGAGGCTCTCCCGGCCAAGGCTTGCAGCGATCGTGCTGGGGCTGATCGGCGTGGTGATCATCGTGCGCCCCGGTGTCGGCTCGGTCGATCCGGGACATCTCGTCGTGCTCGGCGCCGCAGTCTGCTTCGGCATCTCGGTGGTCATGGTCAAGTCGCTGACCCGGACGGACAGCGTCGTGCGCATCATCTTCTGGATGCTGATCATCCAATCGGTGGTCGGCCTCGTTCCGGCGCTCTATACTTGGCGCAACCCACCGCTGGAGCTGTGGCCATGGATCGTGCTGATTGGCTTCTCCGGCATGTCGTCGCATTTCTGCATGGCCCGCGCGCTTGGCTATGCCGACGCGACCGTCATCTCGCCGATGGATTTCCTGCGCGTGCCACTGTCGGCGCTGATCGGCTGGTTGCTCTATAGCGAGCAGATCGACGCCTTCACCGCCGGCGGCGCACTGCTGATCCTGATGGGCAATCTGCTCAACCTTAAGCGAAAGTCGATAAGGCCGGCCGACGTGGCGGCGTCGTAACACCGCCGCCGGTCAGTTCCCGTCATCGGGTATGTTCAGGATATGGCCGCAGGCCTTGCAATGCACGGCATCCGGCTCATGCCGCTGCAAGCCGCACTGCGGGCAGGGAAAGAACACCTTGGCCGGCCGAAACATCGCCTGCGCCAGCCTGACGAACAGCGATATGCCGATGATCATGGTGACGATTGCCGTCAGCTTACCGGCCATGCCGGGCAGCACGATGTCGCCGAAGCCGGTCGTCGTCACCGTCGCGACGGTAAAATAGAGCGCGTCGATATAGTTCTCCAGACCAGCGCCGGTGCGGAAGAAGAAGGTGTAGACGAAGCCGGTGATGACAAACAGAAACGTCAGGAGGTTGATGACCGCGTGGCTTGCCTCGCGCCAGGGCCGCAGGCCGCGCATCTCCAGATGCCGCCAGAGCGAACCGCTGCGCGACAGCGACCACAGCCGCAGGATGCGGAGGAAGGCCAGATTGGCGAACGCCGTCGGCATCAGCAGCGTCAGCAGGATGAAGACATCGACCCAAGACGTCGGCTGCTTCATCAGCCGCAGCATGTCGTTGGAAGCGAGCAGCCGCGCGGCCAGGTCTGCGGCGACGAGAGCCGCCGCCGAATAGTCGAGCCAAAGGAATGACGGCTTGTCCTGGAGAACCGGCGTCGCGATGAAGAAAGCGATGATGGTGAGGTCGATGACGACAGCCACCAGCTGGAACCGGAAAGCGGCCGGCGTGCGCCCGTGATAGAGATTGCGCAGCCGGTTGCGCAGCCGCGTCATCGCCGAATTTTCCTGCAATCCGTCCTTGCCCGCCGTTTTCATGACGATTGCGTAGCGTCCGCAGCCAAGGCCGTCCAGTGGCTTAAGTTGCCGGATCCCTCAGCTTTGCACCACTGTGCCGTCGGGTCCGACAAGGCTCCAGGCGGTGGCCGTATCATAGAAGAACTGCTCCTTGACGATGCGGTCACCGCGCCACTGCTGAAGCGCCACCTCTTCCAGGCGCCGGACGGTGCCGTCCTTGTCGATCCTGTCGAATGTCCAGCGGATGGCGACGTTGTCGCCGTCGACCAGAAAAATCTGGACCGGATGCGTATGCATCTTCTGGATCCGTTCCAGAACCGATTGCTCGCGTGCCATCAGCGCTTCCCTGCCGCTACGCGGAACGCCGAGGTTCTCCTGCATGGTCGCATCGTCATGGTAGAAGTCGGCGATCGCCGTGACGTGGCTGCCTTCGACCACTTCCTTGAGGAAGGTTTCAACGCGTTCGCGGCTGGGCATGATGGCGCATTCCTGTCTGGCCGCGGCCGCACCGCCGAGGCTTTGATTGGGGCTGAGGTTCGAAACGGCGAGTTCATTTCGAGCGTGCTCGCTGCATGTGGTTCAAGCGACAACAACTTCAACCGCAGCTGACATCCTGGCCCCATCGGACAGGATGCCCAGGCCTAGCGCGAACTCAATCCGCAATGTGCTGGCCGACATCTATCCGGTTGCCGTCCGGATCATCGTTTGCAGGCCGGCATCACCTGATTGTCAACGCACCTTAAACCAGTTCCACTTCAACCACGCCCGGCACCGCGCGCATCGCCGAGGCGATCTGTGGCGAAATCCGGTAGCGGTTGGGCAGCTCGATCTCGATTTCCCCCTCGCCTTCTTCCTTGATCAGCACGAAGCTGACCTGCCCTTCGCCCCTGACGGCCAGCTGGCCGGCCAGCGTGTTGATCGGCGCGGCGTTGCGCACGAAAATGCGCAGTGCCTTCTGGATGCGACTTGCCTCGTCCTCCAACGATTGTACCGAGTTGATGCGCAAATTGACGCCTTCCGGCCTGTCCTCGGCCGCAACGGTGATAACGACGGAGCGGCCGGCCTCGAGCAGGTCGCGATACTGCGCCAGCCCTTCCGAAAACAACACGGCTTCGTACTGGCCGGATGTATCGGAAAAGGCGATAACGCCCATCTTGTTGCCGGTGCGCGTCTTGCGCTCCTGCTTGGATGTTACCGTGCCGGCCAGACGGCCGGCGGCGGCACCGCGCTTGACGGCCGCCGAAAACTCGGCCCACGTCTGCACCCGCATCTTCTGCAGCGCCGCCTTGTACTCGTCGAGCGGGTGCGCCGAGAGATAGAAGCCGACCACCTGGAATTCACGGTGCAGCCGGTCGGCGGCGAGCCACGGGTCCGTCGCCGGCAGATTGAGTGCCTGCGACTGGGCGCCGAGCGAGGCGCCGAAGATATCGTGCTGGCCGGAAACAGCGTTCTGTTGCGCCAGCGATGCCAGCCCCATCATGCGTTCCACTCCCGCCATCATCGACGCGCGGTCGTGGCCGAAGCAGTCGAGCGCGCCGGCCATGATCAGGCTTTCGAAGACGCGCTTGCCGACTATCTTGGGATCGACCCGCTCGCAGAAATCGGCGAGGTTCTTGAACGGTTTTTCACCACGCTGGGCAACGATGTGCTCCACCGCAGCATCGCCGACGCCCTTGAGCGCGGCCAGCGAATAGTAAATGCGGTTCTCACCGACCTCGAAGGGACGAAAGCTCGATATCACCGACGGCGCCAGAACCTCTATGCCGAGACGCAACGCATCCTGGCGGAAATCGGCGAGCTTGTCGGTGTTGCCCATGTCGAGCGTCATCGACGCTGCCAGGAACTCGACCGGATAATGCGCCTTGAGATAGGCGGTCTGGTACGAAACCACCGCGTAGGCGGCAGCGTGCGATTTGTTGAAACCATAGTCGGCGAACTTGGCCAGCAGGTCGAAAATGAAGTCGGCTTGCGGCTTGCCGACGCCACGCTCGACCGCGCCGGAGACGAAGCGCTCGCGTTGCTTGTCCATCTCGGCGCGGATCTTCTTGCCCATGGCGCGGCGCAGCAGATCGGCTTCGCCGAGCGAATAGCCGGACAGCTCCTGCGCGATCTGCATCACCTGTTCCTGGTAGACGATGACGCCCTGTGTCTCCTTCACCAGATGGTCGATCTTGGGATGGATCGAGGCCATCTCCTCCTCGCCATGCTTGCGGGCATTGTAGGTCGGGATGTTCTCCATCGGCCCCGGCCGGTAGAGCGCGACCAGCGCGATGATGTCCTCGATGCAGTCGGGCCGCATGCCGATCAGCGCCTTGCGCATGCCGGCGCTTTCCACCTGGAACACGCCGACCACCTCGCCGCGCGACAGCATGGCATAGGTGTCGGGATCGTCGAGCGGGATCGTCGCCAGGTCGATTTCGATGCCGCGCCGGCGAATCAGCTTCACCGCCGTTTCCAGCACCGTCAGCGTCTTCAGGCCGAGGAAGTCGAACTTCACCAGCCCGGCCTGCTCGACATATTTCATGTTGAACTGGGTGACCGGCATGTCCGAGCGCGGATCGCGGTACATCGGCACCAGTTCCGACAGCGGCCGGTCGCCGATGACGATGCCGGCGGCGTGCGTCGAGGCGTGGCGGTAAAGGCCTTCCAGCTTCTGCGCCATGTCGAGCAGCGTCTGGACGATCGGCTCCCTCTCGGCCTCGTCGGCAAAGCGCGGCTCGTTGGCGATGGCGTCGGCAAGTTTGACCGGATTGGCCGGATTCTGAGGCACCATCTTGGAG
>NZ_RZQG01000264.1:0-6814 GCF_003998635.1 Mesorhizobium sp. M7D.F.Ca.US.004.03.1.1 | reverse complement strand
CCTGTGGCCCCTTACCGGATCGGCATGGTTTTCAGCAGCTATGGCGCGGCGGTTTCCGACCGCGGGGATGGCTCGTCAGTGGCACAAGGTGAGGCCGGGATAGATCCGGTGCAGACGGCGTCGATCATTCCGGGCGTGTTCGGATCGGTTGCTTTGTCGATGCGCAATTTTCCAGTCGCGGCGCGCTGGGCGCCTGTCTACCAGGCAATCACCGCCTGCTCGGCAGGCAGTGCCTGCGAGCGCAAGAGCGCGGCTTTTGCCGACATGATCTCCGCCGCCCAAGGCAAGGGATTCAGCGAGAAACTATCCTTCGTCAACAGCAGCGTAAATCGCCTGATCGCATACCGGAAAGACAGCGTCGTCTACGGCAAACTCGACTATTGGGCGAAGCCTTCGGAGATTCTCGAGCGGCGCGCCGGCGACTGCGAGGATTTTGCCATCCTCAAGATGACGGCTCTGCTGAGGGCTGGCATTCCAACGCAAAGCATGGCGCTCGTTGTTCTCCAGGACCGCAAGCGAGGATTCTTTCACGCTGTACTCTCGGTGAGCACAGGCAGCGGCACCTTCATTCTCGACAGCCTCAGCAACACTGTTGTGCGCGATAGCGATCTCCCGGATTACGTTCCGCTCTATTCGTTCAGCACGGACCGGGCCTGGATCCACGGCTCGAGACCGGGCGGAGCCCAGATGGCTGACATCAAAGGCGGTTTCGCAACCGTCGCACCTGGCGAAGGTTTTCAGCCATAGGTTTCGGCAAGATTGTGCGATGCATTCCGGCGCGGGGGGACAGTCTATCTGTGGTCTAACCGCCGAAGACGAACGCCATCAGCAACTCCGGCTCGACCACCGGAGCCCTCACCACATTCAACTGCCCTCGGTATCGACGGTCACCGGCACCGATGACAAAACCGGTAGCCACGGGCGCTTCGCCATTGGCGTCGAGCCGCGCGAAGATGTCGGCCACATTGAGGTCCAGCGCCAGCTTGAGGTCGTGCCGGGCATCATCGTTTGGAACGATCGGCAATTGACGCTTGACCAGTTGCTGGAACGGCGCGTTGAACGTCAGGATCTTCTTCGATGAAGCCAGGGCAAAGGCCGGTGACGGGCAAGCGAGCAGTATAGCGCTGATGGTATTGATCGACGCAAGCCTTCGCAAAGTCAGGTTTTCGTCCGCCAATCCACGCATGCAGGCCACCCTGATCGCGGATGTCAGGTTACCTGTCTGCGCCTGGCTTTCGGCGATCTCATCGATGAGCATGCCGATCGTGCACTTCCTGCTTTCAGCCATCTGCTTCAGCGACATCCAGAATGCCCGCTCCAGACGGATGCCGCGTCGTATGCCGCCACGTGCCACGACCCGAAATTCCAGCCCAAAATCCTGGGCCGTGACCGCAGGAAGCAGCCGCTCGCCATCAGGATGGTGAAAGCTGGCGCTACCGCTCACTCATCGCCTCCTCACGTGCCTTGTTGATCGGCTTCAAGAGGTAGTGCAGGATCGTCTTGCGCCCGGTCTTGATGTCGACTGAACAGATCATTCCGGGGATGATCGAGTAAGCCTTGCCGTCTCTCTCAAGTGTCGATTTGTCCGTCGACACGCGCACCTGGTAATAGGGTTCCCCTGTCTTCTGGTCGACCAAGCTGTCAGCCGTAATGTTAGAGACCTTGCCTTCGATGCCGCCGAAGATCGAGAAATCATAGGCGGTGACCTTGATAAGTGCTTCCTGGTCGGGACGGATGAACGCGACATCCCGTGGCGAGACCCGTGCCTCCACAAGCAAGGTCTCGGAGGTTGGCACGATGCCGGCCACGACAGCACCAGGCTGGACGAAGGCCCCGACCGTGTTCAGCTCCAGCGTGTTGACGATGCCGTCCACCGGAGACCGGATATCGGTGCGCGCGACCTTGTCGGTGGCCCCCCTTATGGTTTCGTCCACCACCGAAAGGTCCGCCAGCGCCTGGGTAAGGTCGTCCAATGCCTCCTGCTGCAGTTGCAGGCCGAGTTCTTCGACCTGAAGCTGAGCTTCCGTAATCGACGATTTGATCTTCTTTATCGTTTCGCCGGCTAGGTTCAGCTGGCCGTTGAGTTCGGTCTGTTCGCGCTCTACCCGGAGCTGCTCGGTCCGTGCCATCAGGCCTTTCTTGACCATCGCGTCGACCAGTTTTGCCTCCTGGTCGCTGACCACCAGGTTTTTGGTCAGACGGTCGGAATTGGCCACCGCCTCGGCCAGTTCCCTCTCGCGCTGGTCAAGGCGTGACTTGAGCACGGACAGCTTGTTGTCGAAGTTCTCGCGTCGGGCGATGAGCAGCTTCTGTTCATTGTCGCAGATTTGCGGAGCGATTGACTGAATGTCCGGCGGGCACGGAAATGGGCCCGAGAGATTGCCGGCCTGTTCGTATTTCAGCCTTGCTATGCGCACTTCCAGCGCGCGCGCCTTGGCCTGCTGCTCGCCAAGACTGGACGTGTTGAGCGTGTTGTCCAGGCGAATGATGAGATCGTTCTTCTTGACGATCTGGCCAATCGTCACGGCGATTTCCTGAACGACACCGGCTTCGCTCGCCTGAATGATCTGGGTCTTGGAAGCGGGTATGACCTTGCCGTCGCCGCGTGCGATCTCATCGACTTCGGCAAAGGACGCCCAGGCGACAAAAACGACGAAGAGCGCTCCGATGATGAATATGGACGCCGACGCAAACAGCGGCGGTCGATCTTCTCTGGCAAGCATTTCCCACGCCCCAACGCATTGGATGCAATATTTGTCTTGTCAGGCGCTTGTTTTCTGCAACGCCTGTATGACTTGGTCTTTCGGTCCGTCAGCAACGATCTTGCCCTGTTCGATAACGATCAGGCGGTCGGCCAGTTCAAGCATGCTGAAGCGATGTGTCGAGACGATCAGCGTGGTGTCACGGTCAAAGGCGACTTTGAGCTGCTTGATCAACTGGCGTTCCGATGCGAGATCCATCGAGCCCGACGGCTCATCCAGAAAGACGATTTTCGGTTTGGTCAGCAGCAGGCGTGCGATCGCCACCGTCTGCCTCTGGCCGCCTGAAAGATTGGTGCCGCGCTCGCCGACATTCATGTCGTAGCCGCGTGGGTGGCGTGAGACGAAATCGTCGACGCCAGCCGCCTTTGCCGCCTCGATGATCTGCTCATCGGTAGCCTCGGGGCATGCCATCAGGAGGTTCTCCTTGATGGTGCCCGAGAACAGATCGCCAGCCTGCGCAACGATGCCGACCGCGGCGCGAACCTCGGACGGGTGATACTGGCGAATATCGATCCCGTCCAGCAGCAGCTCACCGGAGGTCGGCAGGAAAAGCCTGCCGATCAGCCGGCCCATCGTCGTCTTTCCCGATCCTATGCGGCCGATGATGCCGATCCGCTCACCCGGCTTGACCGAGAAATTCAGGCCGGTCAAAACCTCGTTTTCGGAGCCCGGATAGACAAACCCGACATTCCTGAACACCATCGCCCCCTTGCGAATGGGGCGGTTGACGAAACCCACCGTTTCCGGTCGGTCTTCCGGTTGAGCCATGATCGAGTTCACCATTCTCAACGAGAGCATGGCCTGGCGAAACCGGGACAGGGTGATGGCGATCTGGCCGAGCGGCGCTACGGCCCTGCTCGCCAGCATCACCGTTCCTATGATTGCTCCCGTCGAGACATGCCCTTCCGAGAAGGCATAAGCGCCGGCCACGACCAGAGCGACGGTCACCAGTTGCTGTATGGACTGGGTTATGTTGCCCGCGGCCGCCGAAAGCTGTTTGATCTTCTCGGACGTGTTGGCGGCGTTCTTGGAGTGCTCCCCCCATTTTCGCAGCAGATACGCCTCGGCGCGCAGCGACTTGATGGTCTCCAGCGTGGAGATGGATTCAACCAACAGGGCCTGGCGTTGCGAAGCTTCGTTCATCGACGCAGCGACGCGCTTGCCGATGCGGCGCTGGGTGATCAAACCGACGATGACGGACATCACGAAGGCCAGCGCCGGTATGATCACCAGCCAGCCGCCTATCGCGTAGATGACAAGAAGAAAGATGAAGACGAAGGCCGTGTCGATGAACACGCTGATGGTGTTCGAGGTGAAGAACTCTCTGACGAACTCATATTGCGTGACCCTGTTTGCGTATTCACCGGTCGAGCCGGGACGCGCCGACAGCGACGAGTTCAGCACTTTCTCGAACAGGAGATAGGATATCCGAAGATCCGCTTTGCGCCCTGCATAGTCGATGAGTGAAGCCCTGGCCGTCTTCAAGAGCAGGTCGAACAGGATGACAGCGCCAATGCCGATCGCCAGGACCCACAGCGTCGACACTGCCTTATTGGGCAGGATCCTGTCGTAGACGTTCATGGTGAAGATCGGCGAGGCTATGGCCAGAACATTGATGAACACCGCCGCCAGAACGACCTTCGAATAGGTCCGCCAGAAAGCGCCCATCGTTCCGGTCAGCCAGTGTCTTCTCTCGATCTTGGCTGCCGAGCCGACCGTCATGCCTTCGGCGGCGTTGGCGTAGGTTATCGAGAAGGATACGCCACCGCTGATATAGCTGGCGGCGAGTTCCGATCTGTCGATTGCGGTGCGGCCGTCTTCCTGCGGCGCGGTGATGTATGCACCGCCTTCGGTTTGGGCGAGCAGGGCGACCGGCAACTGGCTGACGCGAAAGACGATGGCGGGAAAGTCTACGCGTCCCCTGAGAAAGTCGCGGTGACTGAACTCGGTGACTTCCAGGCCGATGCGCTCGGCAAGGTGCCTGATGTCGTCGACCTCAATTCGCGTGTCCGAGAGCGGCACGCCGGCGAACAGCACGGTCTCCGCGCTCGGCCTGCCGAGATATCCGGCAACCGCTGAGAAGCAGGCCTTGAACGCCTCCTTGGGGGAGAGGATGTTGGGTTGCTGGTTCACGATCTGCCCGTCAGGACTCTCGCAGGACCTTGTGCCGTCTTATTTCTTCCTCACTGGGGCGAGGATGTCGAAAGGCAGGTCGTTCTTCTGCTCCGATGGCGTCCGCGCATAGGTTTCCGTGTCTGCGGTTTCCGGTGCTGCAAACTCGGCTCGTGCATAGGCCGTCGCTTGCTTTGCCGGCTGAAGGTTCATCGTTTTCAGCAATTGTCCGGTCGCGGCCAGAAGCCGGTACTGGGCAAACAGCGATGCATAGGAAGCGGTGTCCGCCAGCGTTGCCGTGTTGAACCGCGTATTCTGTGCATCGAGCACGTCGAGCAGCGAGCGCTGTCCGACTTTGAACTGCTCGCGATAGGAAGCGACCAGCTTCTCATTGGCGGCGGCCTGTTGCCTCAGGGTCTTTGCCAGATCGGCTTGCCGGAACCGGCGATCCCATGAGGTGCGAACAGCTTCCTCGATTTCGCGCTGGACCTGATGCAGCGCGAGACGCTGTTCACTGGTGCGGCGGATCTGCTCCTGCTCATTGGCCTTGTCGATGCCACCGCGGTAGAGGTTCCAGCGCAGGACCACGCGCGCTTGCAGGTCGGAAGTGTCGCCATTGTCACCGTCAATGTCAGTTCCCGCCCGGGCGACACCTTCAGCGATGATGGAGGGGCCAAATTTTGCCCGCGCAGCGTCCACGAGGGAGGCCGCCGCGTCGATGTCGCTGTTGGCCATGTGCACGCGCGGATTGCTTTCGCGCGCCAACCCTATTGCCTCGTCAAGCGAGCGCGGGAGTGCGGCCGAGACGTCGCCCGGTCTCGAAGGGCTGATCAGCGGCTTTCCGACGGTCTTGAAGAAGCGGATCTTGGCCGCTTCCAGTTCCTCGGTCGCCTCCTGCATGCGCGCCTTGGCGGCGAACAGCCGTTCCTCGGCCTGTTGCCGGTCGGCCTCGTTCAGCGCGCCGCCCGAGATGCCTTGCCGGATGTCGCCGAGAATTGCCTGATGGAAGCCGAGATTTTTCTTCGCTTCGGCGACAATCGACGCCTGCAGCATGTACTCCAGGTAGTCCTGGACAACGGACAGCCCGATGAATTCGGACCGTTCCAGCACCCGGAATGAAGCGCCATCGACGCGCGATGCCTGGCGGTTCAATTCGGCCCGCCTTGCGCCGCTGTCATAAAGCGTCTGCGAAACGGTAAGATCCGTTTCAGCTGGATAGAGCGCATCGTCTTGTATGGAAAGCGAGCGCCTGGATGGATTGTCCAGCCGGCGAACGCCAGCCGATGCCTCGACATCGACACTGGGAAGATAAAGGCCTTTGGCTTGCCGCAGCTCGAACTCGATTGCTTCGCGGTTTTCGATCGCCTGTCCAATCTCGGGATTGGATTCCACCGCAACAGCCATCGCCTCCTTGAGCGTGAGCGCATGAGCGCTCGCGCAGGTCAGCATCGTGGCCGCCATCAAGAGACCAAGGCGCTTGCCTATGGTCGACACGCTTGTCGTATTCATTCAACCCACCCTAACGTTTCCCCAGCGCCTTTTCACAGCGCTACAACCAAGCCCAGGGGCTGCCGTTGGAGAACTATCCAACAGATTCACGAAATATGTGAGTGATTATTAATTTAGATAACACTAAAAGAGCTGATTCGCGCTACAAGGCTGCGGGATGTAGCAAAAATAGCACATAAACATCGACCCGCTGCGGTTGCACCCGGACGCTGTCACGTGTGGGAAACCGCAAAAACATGAGGGCCGCCGGCCAATGCGGGCAGAATCGTAGCAGACGCGAACAGTCGCTATTGACGACTAATCCAGAGTTGGATCGCTGTTTCGGACAGCGCCACGCTAGGTGCCGCGTGCCATCGAGGATAGCAATTCCCGCCAAAACACGCTCTCGGCAGCCTGTCGGCGCCGACTAGATGTTCTCGCGGGTGTAGATC
>NZ_RZQG01000263.1:0-6864 GCF_003998635.1 Mesorhizobium sp. M7D.F.Ca.US.004.03.1.1 | reverse complement strand
CCCATGGCAAGGCATGCCGCATCGACCTTGCCGTGGCCAACAATCGCGCCGTGCTGACCATTTCGGACCACGGGCCCGGCATTCCGCCGGAGCTCTTGAACAAGGCGTTCGAGCCCTTCTTCCGCGTCGACCCCGGCCGCCTGCAATCCATCCCGGGCGCTGGTCTCGGCCTCGCCATCGCCAAGGAAATCATCGAGCGCTACGGCGGCACCGTGACGCTGGAAAACCGGCGGGGTGGCGGGCTTGAACAGATGGTGGTGTTTGAGGCGGTGTGACGGGTTGGCGGCCCACAGCAGAGGCCCGCTCAGCCGAGTGACGGGCGTTGCGTGCGGCAACCGACGAAAAAACGGCGACCATGCTGCACCGCGCAAAGCCAATGGTTCCAACTCATTTCTCCGCGGAACCAGGACCGAATCCATATAGCCAAAATATAGATTCCGAAATTTCTCGTGATTTAACAAAGAACTAGGCTCTCAAGCCAAGAGCTCTCCTCAATCAACCGAGGCGGGAATGTCGGCACAGCTTAAATCATAGGATTTAAATTCTGCGGAAACTCGCCAAAAATGGCGAGAACCGGCCGGTTTTATCAACTTTTAGCGTTTGCTCACATAAGTATTTCAGCCGGGTAGATTTTTTGTGTTGCGCTGCACAATGCCGTAGCCGAACGATCTCCTGGGGGACTCGTTTGCGACTGGACATACACCGTGGAGGATTCCGCCAGGTTGACCAACTTGAGCTGTCCGTCCGTCGATTTCGAGCCCGGCCCGATCGGACTCGCAAAGCGGGGGTTTGACGGTGCCGGCGCCCTGGCGAGTCTCGTCTGCCTTGGCCTGCCGTTCGAAACGGCCGGCTGGCGGCTTCGTCGCGGACATCACGCCGGCGGAAGCCGCTGATGGGAAACGCCCGCGATATCCAACTGGATGCACTGAGGGCCATCGCCGTGACGATGGTGATGTACTCCCATTTCTTCGCGGCGGGGGGATCTTCCTTCTGGGGCCATATCGGCGTGCGGCTGTTCTTCGTGCTGAGCGGCTTCCTGATCACGCGCCTGCTCCTGGAAGCGCGTTCGGCCGCCGAATTTGAAACCGGCCCTGCGCTGCGATCCTTCTACATCAGGCGGGCGCTGCGGATATTCCCGCCCTATTTTGCCGTGCTGGGTTTCGTCTGGCTGGTCGACCTGGAGCAGTCCAGGGGATCGCTGCTCTGGCATGCGCTTTATCTGTCGAACTTCTGGTATGCGCTGCGCAATGACTGGAACCCTTGGGTGCTGTGCCATTTCTGGAGCCTGAGCATCGAGGAGCAGTTCTATCTTGCCTGGCCGCTGGTCGTCCTTTTGGCCCCACGCCGCCGCTTCGAGCAGATCTGCATAGGCGTCATCGCGCTGTCGCTGGCCTATCGCTTCTATTGGCCGGTCACCGCCACCCCGGCGCTGGCGCGCGACCTGCTGCCGCCGGCATCCATGGATGCGCTGGCGACGGGCGCGCTGCTTGCCTGCTGGCGGTCCAGGGGTGCGGCCCTGCCGCACTGGATGCAGCTCGGCTGGCCTGCCTTCGCGGCCGCATTCCTTGTCATCGAGTGGTTTGTCCCCGCGCCTGCCGATCCGATGCTGGAATGGGCCCATTGGCTGGTGCGGCAAGTCCTGCCCCTGGTGCCGCTGATGGTCATCGTCGCCGCCTGTTCGCGCGGCCTTGGCGGCACAATCGGCAAGCTTCTTGACCTGCCGCCGCTGCTTGGTCTCGGCCGCATCAGCTACGGCGTTTATCTCTATCATCCGATATTGCTGTCGCTCGCCGTCAAATCGCAGCCCTGGATTCCGCTCAATGTCTCGGAGCAAGGGCCGGGGCGGTTCCTGGTTGCGGGCGCCGCCACGATTGTCGCGGCCTCGATTTCCTGGGTGGTTTTCGAAAGGCCGCTCAACGGCCTCAAGCGCCACTTCCCCTATGTCGCGCGCGCCCACGCCGCGCAGGCCGGCCGTGGCGGCTGGCTCCCAAGGGCGGCTGGCGGATCGCCCGATGGCCGCACGCCATCGCTCGACCTCCAGCGAACGGATGCAAGACGATGACCGCCGCGCCACTCGTCTCCGTCCTGTTGCCGGTCTACAATGCCGGGCCCTATCTCGCCGCCGCACTGGGAAGCATCCTGCGGCAGGATTACGGCCGCCTGGAGATCATCGCGATCGATGACGGGTCGACCGACAATTCGCTCGAGATCCTCGAGCGCTACCGCGAGGCCGACAGCCGCATCTCGATCATCTCGCGCGAAAACCGTGGCCTCGTCGCGACGCTCAACGAAGGGCTGGCGGTCGCCCGGGGCGAGTTGGTCGCGCGGATGGACGCCGACGACGTCGCCTATCCCTGGCGCTTGTCGCGCCAGGTGGCGCTGTTTGAGCGGCGGCCCGAACTCGGCTTCTGCGGCGCCGGCGTCGACATGTTGATCCGCGGCCGCATCGCCAGAGGCAAGCCCGATCCGGTGTTCCAGTTCGGCCGCATCCCCATACTGGCGATGTTCTTCACGATCTTCATGCACCCGACGGTCGTCTACAACAGGAAGGTCGTCAACGACGGCGTTCTCCACTACGACCAGACCTACAGGCACGCCGAGGATTTCGATCTTTTCAGGCGGCTGGCCGGCCGTTACCCGGCAGCCATGATGCCCGAAAACCTGGTCGTCTACCGCGTCCATCAGGCAAGCGTGACCAGCCGGCACGTCAAGGAGATGCGCAGGACGCATTTGCGGATCGTGGCCGAGAACCTCGAGCGCGAGGGCCTGGCGCAAGCCACGCGGGACCTGCGCGACATTGGCGACGCGGTCAGCCACGACACGGTTACCCGTGCGGCCAACTTCATCGTCGCGCTGGAGGAGGAGATTTGCTCGCTGCCGGCCGCGATACGGCCGAGCTTCGAGGCCGGCGCGCTGAACCTGTTCTATTTCCTCTACCAGCTCGTCGCCGACGAAAAGCAGCCCCCGCTGACGCATGAATTGCTGACGCGGACCGCGAAGTGGAACGTCATCCGGCGCCGCGAGCAATATGCGCTGCGGCCCGGCGCCTGGGCGCCCTGGCTCAGCCTTGCCTCGCTGTCGGCCAGCAGGCAAGCGGACGCCATGGCATATTTCTTCAAATCCGCGCCCGCCGCGGCGGTTCTGGCACCTTATCAGGCGAGTTGAGGGATGACCGTCAAAGCCCACCAACCTCTGCAGCGCGATCGTTCGACGGCGCTTGGCCCTGCCCCGGCCGGTCCCCGCCCGGAACGATCGGCGCCGGAAGTCAGCTTCATCATCTGCACGCGCAACCGCGTCGCCGTGCTCGATGCCTGCATCAAGTCGGTGCAGGCCGCGTGCCGCGCACATGCCGGCTTCGCGGCCGAACTCGTGGTCGTCGACAACGGTTCGAGCGACCGCACGGCCGAGCGCCTGGCCAGCATCGCCGCTATGTCGGACATTCCATTCACGCCCGTTTGCGAGCCGCGCCCCGGATTGGCGGCTGCCCGCAACGCCGGGCTGAGGCGCGCGCGCGGCCGTGTGCTGGTCTTCGTCGATGATGATTGCGCGGTCCATTGCGACTATTTGCGCGATCTGGAGCGGCACTATGCGTCCGGGGAAAAATGGCTCATCCGGGGAGGCCGTGTCGAGCTTGGCGATCCCAGGGATTTGCCGTTCACCATCAAGCGGTCGTGGGTGCGCGAGCGGCTGACACCGGATGTCCACCCCGGCGGTTTTGTGCTGGGCTGCAACATGACGATGCACCGCGATGTCGCGGCCAGCATCGGCTATTTCGACGAACGCTTCGGCGCCGGGGGACCATTGCGGTCTGCCGAGGATACCGATTACCTCGTGCGGGCGATGCTGCTCGGTATCCCGGTCGAGTATGTGCCTGATATGACGATATTCCATCATCACGGCCGGCGGGATCGCAAGGCCATCGAAAAGCTCCACCGCGACTACAGCCTGGGCAATGGCGGGCTCTGCCTGAAACATGTTCGCCATGCGCCCTGGCTGCTTCGCCATTTCTACTGGGCCGCACGAGGGGCTTTGCGGGAATTGACAGGTGGGCCTGCGTTCGACCGTGAACTCAACCTGTCGCACTGGCCGATCGTCGCCATGAATTTGCTCGGTGCGGCCAGATTCGCGGTTCTCCTGCTGGCGAGACGGCCGCAGGCTGAGCCAGTGCGGCAAGATCAACAAGCCAATGCCCAGGTGAGGTGAAACGCTATAATGCCATTGCTACCACCAAGCCTGCCGATGCTGTTCCGGGCGTTCGGAAAGCGGCAATTGCGCCTGCTTCCGGCCGTGGTGGTTCTCGGTCTGGTCAGCGCCGTCCTCGAAGGGTTCGGCATCGGCCTGATCATCCCGCTGCTGGGCATCATCATGGGACACGGAGATGCGGCGGGAATGGCCGGCTTCTCCGCTGTCCTCCAGCACGTCGGATCGGGCTTGAGCGAAAGCGACCGGCTTGTCGTCATTTCGCTCGCCATCCTCGGCTCGATCGTCCTGAAGAACGTCTTCGCCTTCGCCAACACGCTGCTGACGACCTTCATCTCCGGCAAGGCAAGTCATTCGATCCGCAGCGCCTTGTCGGAGCAGCTCTTGCGCGTCGGCTACCCGTTCTTCCTGCGGCAGAGTCCGGGACGCCTGCTCAACATCATCTCCAACGAATCCTGGCGGGCATCCGATGCGATCCAGATCATGCTGTCGGCCATCGTCAGCGCATCGGCCGCCATCATCCTCTTGGCTTTCCTGCTGCTGCTTTCGTGGCGCATGACGCTGCTGGTCACGCTCGGACTGGCGCTCGTCCAGATCGCGCACGCCATCCTCTCGGCCAATCTGAAGGAGCCCAGCCGTAGCGTCGCTTCGCGCAACGGCCACCTCGCCTCGCAGATGCTCCACCTTGTGCATGCCGGACGGCTGATCCGCATCTTCGGACAGGAGAACCGGGAGAAGGCGATATTCGACACAGCCTCCGATGCGGTTCGCCGCGCCTCTTTCGTCCTGCTCGTTCGTCAGGGAGCGCTGCCGCCGCTGACGGAGGTTCTCCACGCCATGCTGTTCCTGGCGGTGGTGATCGGCGCCTGGATGGCGCAGGTGAGTTTCCCGCTGATCATCGCGTTCGTCATACTGCTCTACAGGCTGCAGCCGCATATGCGCGCCCTGCAGGGGTCGTGGAGCCAGCTGCAAGGGCTGAGCGGATCGCTCGAAGAGGTGACATGGCTGCTGGATCCCACCGGCAAGCCGCAACCGCCGCGAGGCGATGGGCCGTTCCACGGTCTGCGCCAGGGCATCAAGTTCGATGATGTGACGTTCACCTATTCCGGCACGGACCGGCGTGAAGTGGTGCTGCATGCTGCGACGTTCGAAATCGGCAGTGGCCGCTCGACGGCGCTGATCGGCCGCTCGGGCGCCGGCAAGACGACCATCGTCAATCTCCTGTGCCGCTTCGTCGAACCGGACACCGGCAGGATTCTCGTCGACGGATCACCGCTCGACTGGATCGATGCCAGCCAGTGGCGACGGCACATCGCACTGGCCAGCCAGGAGCTGGAACTGGTCGATGGCACCATTTTTGAAAACATAACCTACGGCCAGGACGCGGCCACCGCCGGCGACGCCGAGGGCGCCGCAAGACTGGCCGAAGCGCATGAATTCATCGAACGGCTGCCTCAGGGTTACGAGACGCTGGTTGGCTACAGGGGTGTCAATCTCTCGGCTGGACAGAGGCAGCGGATCGCATTGGCCAGGGCCCTGGTGCGCGATCCCGATCTCCTCATCCTGGACGAAGCCACCAATGCGGTGGACGGGCTGTCGGAAGCGGCCATCGTCGAGACCCTGAAGTCGAGAGCCGGCCGCCGCACGACCATCGTCATCAGCCACCATCACAGCACCATCTCGTTCTGCGACGACGTGGTGATCCTCAGCGGCGGCCGCGTGAAAAAGCAGGCGCCTTTCGGCGCCCTGGCATCACTCTCCATGGACGAGCTTTACCAGCACGAGCCGATCGACTGATGCATGTCGCCCAAAAGTGCGCAGCGGTTTTGGGTCAACGACATGCATAAAACGGGAGCCACGCGATCGCTTCCCGTATGCGTTCGTGGCTTGCTTGTTGGCGGGCCGCCGCATGGTTCGAATCAGAGGCCAGGGAATTGCCGCTGGCACCTTCCGTGATCGCACCAATGCCATGCAGCGCCTAGGCTCGCTACCTTGCCTCTCGCGGCGGACCTGTCGATCCGCCTTGGCCGGTGCCCATTGACTTACTCTCCGGATGCGGTGCCGGCCTCCCCCCCGGGTTCCTCGTGACGACGGTCAAGCGCGCCTAAGTCGCCGCGCGGAGGTTCCTGCGGATGCGCCGCCTGCCCGTTTCCCGTGCCTTCTCCGCCACCACGCCGGCAATCTCGACCACGCCGCTCTCGCGCGGTCTGCCATTGGTGGCCTTGTGCAGCCGCTCGTAGGGCAGCAATTCCTTGACCCGGGCATTGAGTGACTCGATTTCGGCCCTGAGATCGTCGCATTCCTGCCTCTGGACATCGAGCTGTATCTGCTCCGATGCCTGTTGCAGCGTGAGCTGCGAAAGATCGGCGTTCAATCTGGAAAGGCTCATCTTGTCGTTTTCGTTCTCATGGGTGAGAGCGGACAATCTTTCGTCGGCGATTTTCTTTTCGGCCAGCGCGTCGTTCAGTTCGGTCTTGAGCCTGGCGATTTCGCCGGCGGCCTCGCTGTTCTCGGTCGACGCCTGCTCCAGTCGCGATTGCAGGTCCTGGACCTCCGAACGCAGACCGCGCATTTCCGCCTGGCTGCGAGACAGTTCGGCTTCCCTGTCGCCTTCCATCATGCGGGCCGCTTCGGTTGCTTCCGACAGCTTCGCCTGTGCGGCCT
>NZ_RZQG01000262.1:0-6900 GCF_003998635.1 Mesorhizobium sp. M7D.F.Ca.US.004.03.1.1 | reverse complement strand
GCAATGCGCCGTCGTCGCCGCGCGCAAGCGGCAGATCGACATGGTCAGGCTCGGCCTTGCCACGGCCGGGCTCACGGCGCTCGCCTTCCTGATCGGACAGCTCATCGCATGGCGGCAGCTGACCGAAGATGGCTATCTGCTGAGCTCCAACCCAGCCAACAGCTTTTTCTACCTGATCACCGGCATGCATGGCCTGCACATACTGGGCGGGCTAGTAGGCCTCGGCAGAACGACCGCCGGCGCCTGGAATGGAGCGCGGCCGGAGCGGCTTCGTCTCAGCGTCGAACTGTGCGCCATGTACTGGCATTTCCTGCTCTTCGTCTGGCTCGCGATCTTCGCGCTGCTGGCCGGTTGGGCCGCGACGTTCATCGATATTTGCCGACAGTTGCTGACCTAAGGGGACCAAGCGGATGGCAGAGACACTGACGCATATCAGCCAGACGGAGCCACGGCCCGCGGGCTGGCAAGGCATTGCAGCCGACTGGTCCTCGGATCAGCGGGCGTTCAAGAACGTGTCCTGGGGCAAGGCCATGATGTGGATCTTCCTGCTCAGCGACACCTTCATCTTCGGCTGCTTCCTGTTATCCTACATGACCGCGCGCATTTCGACCCGCGTGCCGTGGCCCAATCCGAGCGAGGTCTTTGCGCTTCGTATCGGCGGCTCGGATATCCCACTGATCCTTATTGCCATCATGACCTTCGTGCTGATCTCAAGCAGTGGAACGATGGCCATGGCGGTCAATTTCGGCTATCGCCGCGACCGCCGCAAGACGGCAATCCTCATGCTTCTGACCGCGGCACTCGGCGCGACCTTTGTCGGCATGCAGGCCTTCGAATGGACCAAGCTGATCACTGAAGGGGTGCGCCCCTGGGGCAATCCCTGGGGCGCCGCACAATTCGGTTCGTCTTTCTTCATGATCACCGGTTTCCACGGCACCCATGTGACGATCGGGGTGATCTTCCTGATCATCGTGGCGCGAAAGGTATGGCGCGGAGATTTCGACACCGGGCGGCGCGGCTTCTTCACCAGCCGCACGGGTCGCTACGAGAATGTCGAGATCATGGGGCTGTACTGGCACTTCGTCGATCTGGTCTGGGTGTTCATCTTCGCATTCTTCTATCTTTGGTGAGAGGCAGACATGGCTGAAGCAACCGCAAACGGCCTCGGACAACACGCACTTCACGCTGGTCATGCACATGAAGCGCCGGCGGCCGCCGCCCGTGCCGACGTGCATCAGGAACATCCGATCAAGCTCTATCTGGTGGTCTGGGCATGGCTGTTCATCCTCAGCACATGCTCCTACCTGGTCGATTATTTCGGCCTTCACGGCTATCTCAGATGGTCGCTGATCCTGATCTTCATGATCCTCAAGGCAGGGCTGATCGTCGCCGTCTTCATGCACATGGCCTGGGAACGGCTGGCGCTGGCCTATGCGATCATCCTGCCGCCGATACTGGTGCTGGTGTTCGTGACAATGATGATCTTCGAAGCCGACTACACCCTTTTCACCCGGCTGGCGTTTTTCGGATCCGGGCCCTGACGCCCCATGCGTCGCGAACTCCGGCAAGGGAGGCCAAGATGACGATCGCAAACAGATTGAAGGACTTCATCGACGGCAAGGGAATTTCCTACGACACCGTCGCTCATCATCGCACTTCAACAAGCCGGCAGTCGGCGATAGCCGCGCACGTGCCCGGCAGCATCATGGCGAAGTCCGTGGTCGTTCACCACGAGCTTGGCTATACGCTGGCCGTGGTTCCAAGCACCCACAGGATCGAACTTGGCAGGTTGCAAGACGTCATGAACAAGCGTCTCGGACTTGCCTCCGAAGACGAGGTGATTTTGCTCTTCGGTGATTGCGACACCGGCGCCATCCCGCCGATCGGCGCAGCCTACGATGTGCCGGTGATTGTCGATGAAAGCCTCGGCGATGCAGCCGACGTCTACTTCGAAGGCGGCGACCATAGAACGCTGGTGCATGTCAGCGGCAAGGATTTCCGCAACCTGACCATGGGCGCATACCAAGCCCGCTTCAGTCACCCGGCCTACTGACGGCTTCGATCAACTTGCATCGGCACCTCGCCAGTGCGGTGAGGCAGAGCTTCCTCAACTCGCCGGTCTGGCGGGCGACTCCACGACCTTGCGGTAAACATGCCAGGTGGCGTGACCGAGGATCGGCAATACGATGGCCAGCCCGGCGAACACCGGCAGCGAGCCGATGATCAGGGCGACGGCGACAATCAGTCCCCAGACAGCCATGGTGATCGGGTTCGCCAGCACCGCACGCACCGAGGTGTGGATGGCTTCGTACGCACCGACGTCGCGGTCGAGCAACAATGGGAAGGCGACGACCGTTGTGCACAACACCACCACAGCGAAGACGAAGCCGATGGCGTGCCCCAGGATAATCAGCGTCCAGCCGCGTCCGGTGGCAAATATTTCATTGATGAAGCCGGATATCGATTCCGGCGGCGCCGGGCCGAACAGATATTGGTAGAACATCTGCGCCGTCAAAAGCCAGGTGATGAAGATTGCAAACAGCATGATCCCGACCGCCGCGATGGCCGGCAGCGCCGGAGATTTCCTGACGTCGAAAGCGTGCCTCCAGGAGGTGTCGAGTCCGGCTTCCCGTCTGCGGCTGATCTCATAGAGGCCTATCGCCGCGAATGGGCCAATCAGCGCAAAACCGGAAACCAGCGGAAACAACAACGGCAAAGCATTGGCGCCAGAAGTCCAGGCGGCGAGCACGACGCCCACGAGCGGATAGATCAGGCAGAGAAAAACGATGTGCGACGGTTTGACCATGAAATCGTCGACGCCCCGCTTGAGCGCGTCGAAAAGGTCGGAAACACCGATTTTTCGAATTTTGGTATGTTCCAGCGTCTCGCTGGCGCCTGCTATCACATGAAAGCTCGCCATGACCGTTCCTCCAGACCTGGTCCGGCAAGGTCGCGGTTTCGCGGTGCTTCCGTTCAGCGTGATGGCCACGCAAAACCGCGACCTGCACCGCAATCAACATACTCTCTTGCCAGAGACTTGTCGCCCTTTGTCGGACAAGCTCCGGCGGCCTGGCTAGCTCTGGTGGTCTTTCTTCGATATTCTCGCACAGCGCCGCGCGCCCTCTTTGGGCGCGTAAAGGACGCTGCACCGCGTTGATTGGCGCATGATCCTGTCCGAAAATCGATCCCGATTTTCAGGATCACACGCCAAGTCAAAGGTGAAGGTCATGGACGGAAGGACGCTTCTCATACTCGGCCTTGGCATCGTCGCCCTGCTGATCCTGGGATTCTGTGCAGTACCATCGTGATGTTCGAGCCAATCCTGATCTGCAACGCCTTCAATGCAGAAATTGCAGACCGGGCATCTCGACCCCGGCGAGCATTCCGACAACTGCGGTCATGCCGTCAACCTCAGGCTGACATAAACGCTCGCATTGCGATGGTATCGGCAAGCAGTATGGCAAAGATCGCGAAAAGATAGAAAATCGAGAAGGCAAACAGCGCCTTTGCAGGCTTCGTCTCCTTGTCCGGAGCGACCAGAACCCTCCAGGCCTGCCAGATGAAACCCGCGCCCAATGCAGCCGAAACAACTCCATAGAACCCGCTCGCGAATCCGAACGCCCAAGGCAGCACGCCGACTGGCGCCAGGAGCAGTGAATAGGCGAATATCTGTTTTCTGGTCGAGGCCTGGCCGGCCACGTTCGGCATCATCGGGATGCCGGCAGCGGCGTAGTCGCCGACCTTGAACAGCGCGAGCGCCCAGAAATGGGGTGGCGTCCACAGAAAGATGATCAGGAACAGGATGAGGCTTTCAATGCCGATGGCGCCGGTTGCAGCCGCCCAGCCGATGACCGGAGGAAGGGCGCCCGCCGCGCCGCCAATAACGATGTTCTGCGGCGTCGAGCGCTTCAGCCACATCGTATAGATGACGACGTAGAAGAAGATGGTGAAGGCCAGCAGCGATGCGGCAAGCCAGCCCACCAGCACGCCGAGCATCATGACCGAAAGTGCGGAAAGCACCAGGCCGAAGCCGAGAGCTTCACCCGGCGTGACGCGGCCCGACGGAACCGGCCGCTTTGATGTGCGCGACATCAGCGCGTCGATGTCCGCGTCGTACCACATGTTCAGAGCTCCAGCCGCTCCTGCTCCGATCGCAATCGCACCGATTGCAATCACGGCGATGACCGGATTCATCGCGCCAGGCGCCGCCATCAGGCCAACGAAAGCGGTGAATACGGCAAGCGCCATGACCCGCGGCTTCAAAAGCGCGAAGAAATCACCCGCCGTCGCTTCCGAGAGGCGGATGCCGGTATCCTTGAGGCGGTTTTCCCTAGTCGACATCTCAGACCGATGGGAGCAGGCAACCTAGGCCATGATCCCGAACTGAAGGCTCGAGCGAAAACTGAAACCAGGTCTTTGCTTACGCCGCCCTTCGGTTCGAATAAGATCACAGAAAAACAAGATGTTAGACGGATGGCGTAGGAGCCAGCTCATTTGGAGAACGTTTTCAGATAGGCAATGACGTTGGCCACGTCTGCATCGTTCTTGAGGCCGGGAAACGTCATCTTGGTCCCTTTGACCATGGCCTTGGGATCGTGAAGATAGGTCGTCAGTGTTGGTTCGTCCCATTTGACGCCGGATTTGCCGGCCGCAATCATGGCATCGGAATATTTGAAATCCGGATGCGTACCGGCGGTGCGTCCGATGACGCCGTGCAGCGACGGACCGATCTTGTTCTTGTCCTCGTCTGCGATGTGGCAGACCTTGCATTTGGTGAAGACCTTCTCGCCAGCCGCAGAATCCTGGGCTTGCGATGGATTGGCCACGAAGGTTGCAACAGACACGACGGCGAAAAACGCGACTAAGCGCATGACTTTTCCTCCCTGATCGTCAAATGTGCCTGAGATGATCTGAGCTGCCGCTACCACCAGCAATACGCGCCTTGCACGGCAGAACAGATTATCCGCTTCTACCCCCAAATGGAGTTGCGGCACCTATATACCACCGAATCTGGCCGGTAGGTAGAAGAGGTCGACCGTACAAAGGTTTAGGTGGTCTGCAGCGGCTCAAGGAACATCCGTGTTGCAGCTGCCGGCAACCTGGTTGACCGCTTCGCCGAACCCGGCGAGGTCGAAATCGGCCTCGCCGCGTCCCGACAGCAGCCCGAACCGCCACGAAAGCTGGAGTCGGTTCGCGGCAACAAGGCGCTTGATGCCGTCGGCGCCGTCCCGCACCAGCATCCTGCCGCGCGGCCCGACCGACCAGCTTTCATCGAACTTGCTGCCCTGGTCGACCGTGACCGACATGGTGATCTTGCGGCTGGCCGAAACGGTGTCGTTCAGTTGCAGCCATTCGGTCCAATGCGGCTCACCGTTTGCCCGGCAGGCAATCGTCAGGATCGGGCTGTAGCTCAAGGCGCCGCCGCCGGTGATCAGCTTGTTTGTGGCATAGAGCGACGCCGTGACGAGGCCATCCTCGCCCGTGTCGAACCGCCAGTTGTCAAGCACCGTTTCGGCCCGGGCAATGCCGCAGACCGAGACAAGCACTAACGCGATTGCCGCAGCGTGTCCCATTTCGACGAACAGCCTCAACACGCCCTCCAACAGCCAACCGGCTTTCAATAGGAGCGCAGATAATGATCAAAGCTTGGTCGCCACAGGCCATCGCTCGCGAAGCGTGCCGGCTGTTGCAGTTTGGCAACGAAAAAGGCCGCCTCGGAGGGCGGCCTTTCCTGTTTCAGCTGAACGCTTGTGTTATTCGGCGTCCTTGGCGGCCTTCTTCTTCGGCGCGGCCTTCTTCTTGGGCTCTTCCGCGTCGTCGCCAGACTTGGCGTCGCTCGCCTTGTCGTCGGCCTTCTTGGCGGCGGCTTTCTTCGCCGGCTTCGCCTTGACGGCGGTCTCGTCCTCGTCGTCGTCGGCCATCAGCTCTTCCTTGCTGACCTTGACGTCGGTGACCGAAATCTGGCCGAGCAGATGGTCGACCACCTTCTCCTCGAACATCGGCGCCCGCAGCGTGTTCAACGCTTCCGGGTTGTTGCGGTAGAACTCGAAGACTTCCTGCTGCTGGTTACCCGGGTAGCGGCGCACCTGCTCGAACAAGCCGCGCTGCAACTCCTCGTCCGATACGGTGACACCGGCCTTCTCGCCGATTTCAGCCAGCACCAGACCGAGGCGCACGCGGCGCTCGGCAAGCCGCAGATACTCGGCACGCGCCTCTTCTTCCGTCGTCTCTTCGTCGGCGAAGGTGCGTCCGGCTGCTTCCAGGTCACGATTGACCTGCGCCCAGATGTTGTTGAACTCGGCGTCGACGAGCTTCGATGGCGCCTCGAACGAGTAGGCCGCGTCGAGCTGGTCGAGCAGCTGACGCTTGACCTTCTGCCGCGTCATGGCGCCGAACTGGTTCTCGATCTGGCCGCGCACGACGTCGCGCAGGCGCTCCAGCGACTCCAGGCCGAGGTTCTTGGCGGTCTCGTCGTTGATTTCCAACGCGCCGGGCTGGGACACTTCCTTGACGGTGACGTCGAAGGTCGCTTCCTTGCCGGCCAGATGCGCTGCCTGGTAGTTTTCCGGGAAGGTCACGGTGACCTGCTTTTCGTCACCGGCCTTGGCGCCGACAAGCTGATCCTCGAAGCCGGGGATGAACTCCTTCGAGCCCAGCACCAGCGGCTGATCGGTGCCGGCACCGCCATTGAAGGCCTCGCCGTCGATCTTGCCGACATAGTCGATTGAGACGCGGTCGCCATTGGCGGCCTTGCCGGTCTTCGGCTCGTAGCTGCGCGCCGATTCGGCGACGCGCTGGACCTGCTCGTCGATCTCCGTATCCGGCACGTCGAACACCTGGCGCGTCACCTTAATGTCGGAAAAGTCCTTGATCTCGATCGCCGGGATGATCTCGTAGTTG
>NZ_RZQG01000261.1:0-6982 GCF_003998635.1 Mesorhizobium sp. M7D.F.Ca.US.004.03.1.1 | reverse complement strand
GCAGACGGCACTGACGACAAGCCTCTATGGCGACTACATCTTCGTGGTGCAGCGGGCGAACCCCGCCGAGGCGGCCCCGGCGCAGGCAGCCAAGCCGGAAGAAAAACCCGCTGCTTCAGCCACGGACAAACCGGCTGACGCCAAGCCGGCAGACACCAAGCCGGCCGATGCCATGAAGCCGGCAGCTGATGCAGCCAAGCCTGCCGCCGATGCGGCAAAGCCGGCGGACAAGGCTGCCGACCCGGCCAAGCCGGCGGCGGAAGGTGACAAGCCTGCGCTGGTGCTGTCGCAGGTGTTCGTCAAGCCAGGCCGCCGCAATCAAGGCATGGTCGAGATCGTCGAGGGGCTGAAGGCAGGCGACGAGGTTGTCACCGCCGGTCAGAACCGCCTCTTCAACGGCATGTCCGTCGCCGTAGACAACACCATCGACCCGACCAAATCGGCGAACAAGCAGGCCGACCAGCAATGAGCTTTTCCGATCTCTTCATTCGCCGGCCCGTCCTTTCGACGGTCCTTGCCTGCATGATCCTGCTCCTGGGTTTCCAGGGCATCTTCAACCTGTCGATCCGGCAGTATCCGAAGGTCGACGAAACGGCGATCACCATCACGACGGCCTATCCAGGCGCCAGCGCCGATCTGATCCAGGGCTTCATTTCCGCCCCGATCGCCCGCGCCGTCGCCTCGACCGAGAACATCGACTACGTCACCTCGTCCAGCCGTCCGTCGTCCAGCACCGTGACGGTGCAGATGAAGCTCGGTTCCAACCCCGACGTCGCGCTGACCGAAGTGCTGTCCAAGGTCCAGGGCGTGCGCGGCACCTTGCCCGACGCCTCCAAGGATCCTGTCATCGTCAAGGGCACCGGCCAGCAGTTCGCGATGATGTACATCTCGATGCAGAATCCGAACATGACGAAGGAGCAGCTGACGGAGTATATCGAACGCGTCATCAGGCCGCGCATGTCGACGGTCGAAGGCGTCGCCGACGTGCAGATCTTCGGCGCCCAGGAATACTCGATGCGCGTCTGGATCGATCCGATCAAGCTTGCCGCGCGCGGCGTGACGGCCTCCGAAGTGCTGACGGCGATCAACAATTCCAACTTCCTGTCGGCGCCCGGCAACACCCAGAACGAGTATGTCGTCTCGTCGATCACCGTGCGCTCGACGTTGCAGACGCCAGAGGCGTTCGCCGAACTGCCGCTGCGCTCGACCGATGGCAATGTGGTGCGGTTGCGCGACGTGGCTCGGGTCGAGCTCGCTGCCGAGAACACCGACACCAGGGTCAGCTTCAACGGCAAGCCCGGCACCTTCCTCGCTATCTTCCCGACGCCGGCCGCCAATCCGCTGACCACGGCGGCGGCGCTCACCAAGCTGGTGCCGCAGATTCAGGAGACGCTGCCGAAGGGCATGACGATCGAGGTAGTCTACGACGCGACCGGACAGATCAGCGCCTCGATCGAAGAAGTGTTCAAGACCATCGCCGAGGCGGTTGCCATCGTCGTCGTCGTCATCCTTTTGTTCCTTGGTTCTTTCCGTTCGGTAATGATGCCGATCATCACCATCCCGCTGTCGCTGATCGGCGTCTGTTTCCTTTTGTTTGCGGTCGGCTATTCGATCAACCTCCTGTCGCTGCTGGCCATGGTGCTGGCGATCGGCCTGGTGGTCGACGACGCCATCGTGGTGGTGGAGAACATCCATCGCCATATGGAAGAAGACCACATGTCGCCGATGCAGGCTGCATTCAGCGGTATGCGCGAAATAGCGTCGGCCATCGTTGCCATGACCATGACGCTGGCCGCCGTGTTCGCGCCGCTGGCCTTCACCGGCGGCCTGACCGGCGCGCTGTTCCGTGAATTCGCGGTCACGCTCGCCGGCTCGGTGGTCCTGTCGGGCGTCATCGCCATCACCATCACCCCGATGATGTCGGCACGCCTCCTGAAGTCCGGCACGCCGGGCCGTTTCCAGCGCATTGTCGACGGCGCCTTCGCGCGCGTCGAGCATGTCTATGAACGGGCCGTCACCGCGTCGCTGAACTATCGCCCATTGACACTGATCATCGTGCTTGCGCTTGTCGGCGTCACCGGCTTCATGTTCACCAAGACCTCAACCGAACTGGCGCCGGAAGAGGACCAGGGCTTTCTGCTCTCGCTTGTGACAGCCCCGCGTTATGCGACCTCCGATTACACCGAGACATACGTCAACCAGATTCTCGGTCTGGTGAAGGATATTCCCGAAACACGGGCGCAGTTCTCTGCCGTCGCCTTCGGCGGCACGACAAACAGTGCCTTCGTCGGCTTTGCCTTCAAGGACTGGGCGGAACGCAAGCGCAATTCGAAGGAACTGCAGGCCGACATCACGGCTCGTATCGCCAAAGTGGCGGGCGTCCAGGCCTTCGTCTTCGCGCCGCCGACGCTGCCGGGCTCCGGCGGCGGCCTGCCCATCTCCATGGTGGTGCGATCGACCGGCGATTCCTCGGAAGTGTACGAGGTGGCCGAGCAGATCAAGAACAAGGCGCAGGCCTCCGGCCGCTTCATCGTCGTGCAGAATTCGATGGCCTATGACGCACCCGAGGTGACGGTGACCATCGACCGTGACCGCGCCGCGGCGCTGAACCTGCCGATCGCCGATATCGGCCGCACGCTGACCTTGCTGGTCGGCGGCGCCGAAGTGGCCCAGTTCGACCGCGACTCCAACAGCTACGACATCATCCCGCAGGTGCCGCAGGAATTTCGCGACAACCCCGACAAGCTCGGCGAATACTTCGTGCGCAGCGTGACGGGCGAGATGGTGCCGCTGTCAGCGGTGGTCAAGATTTCGACCAATGCGGCGCCGGCCGCCATCGAGCAGTTCAACCAGCTGAATTCGTCGACGATTTCGGCGCTTCCGCTGCCCGGCGTCACCACCGGCGACGGGCTGAAAGCGCTGGAGGACATCGCCAACGAGAGCCTGCCCGACACCTTCTTCGTCGACTATTCCGGTCAATCGCGACAGGAAAAGGAACAGGGCAACACCATCCTGATCGCTTTCGCGGCGGCCGTTGTCGTCATCTATCTGGTGCTGGCGGCGCAGTTTGAGAGTTTCCGCGACCCGCTGATCATCATGATGGCGGTGCCGCTGTCGATCTTCGGCGCGATCGTGCCGCTCAATCTGGGCCTCGGAACGCTCAACATCTACACGCAGGTCGGCCTGATCACACTGATTGGTCTGATCACCAAGCACGGCATCCTGCTGGTCGAGTTCGCCAACCAGCAGCGCGAAATCCATGGCATGCGACGGCGTGACGCCATCATCGCCTCGGCCAAGGTGCGCCTGCGGCCGATCCTGATGACGACGGCGGCGATGGCGCTGGGCGTGGTACCGCTGATCACGTCCAGCGGCGCTGGTGCCGCGGCCCGCTATTCGATGGGCCTGGTTATCTTCACCGGCATCCTGGTCGGAACCATGTTCACGCTCTTCGTCGTGCCTATGTTCTACACCTTCATCGCCAGCAAGGACCTGCCTCACCTGGCCGAGAAACCGGATCCCAAGCTGATGCCGGCGCTGCCGAGCTAGAGCAATTCCAGGAAAAGTGTGTAACGGTTTTCCCGGGAAAAGCGCATAGCGCTTTCCCTTGGGAATTGCGCAAGACAAGTTGGAAACAAAAGAAAAGAGGCCGGAAATCTCCGGCCTCTTTTTTTGGCTGGGCTCGATACCGCCGGTTTGCGCTGTACTCAATACCGCAGCGTTTCCCGGTGGGAGCTTTGAGGCGCGGCAGCATGCTGACACGCCGTCGGTCACAGCCTGCTACTTGACGATGACGATGCTGGTGTTGGTCGCCCCGAAGGTTTCGACGAGCTGGTAGAAATCGGCGGCGTTGTCGGGATGCAGCCGCACGCAGCCATGCGAAGCCGGCTGGCCGAGACGCTTGATCGCATAGGTCGCATGCACCGCATAGCCGCCGCTGAAGAAGACCGAGTGCGGCATCGGGGCGTTGTCGTATTTCTTTGAGTACCACATCTCATGCATGCGCGTCGGCTTGAACGAGCCGGTCGGCGTCACATGGGCCCGGTCGCCGGTGGAAACCTTCCAGGCGAAGGTTGGCCGGCCGTCGACCGAGACTTCCATGATCTGCTGTGAAAGCGAAACGCGCGCCACGATCTTGTTGGCGGCGTGCGCCGCGCCCGAGCCGGCGCCGAACAGCAGTGCGGCGCCCGTCAGCGCGGCGGCGGTGATGTTGATGAGCTTGGCGGAAATGGCGGTATGCATGATGACGTCCCCTCTCTCTGCCGGTTCGGCCGGCTCCAATTCGATGGCTGCTTATCCCAACGTCATGTTTCGGGGAGATTTCGCAAAATGCTCATTTGTGTTTCGAATCTGTTTCCTCAGGTTAACGAACGCTGCCTCCATAGAAGCGAATGAGAGTCGGCCCGCTCGTCAGCCGATGAGGCCAAAGTCAGTAACATGAGTATCCGCCTCTAAACGAAAGTGCGAGTTGGTCGCATACGAAAGAAGAGCCGGCGATCTCGAAACCGAACTGCAACAAAACGAGGCTTCAAGCGGCATGATCCGGATACGGGCCGCAAGCAAAGTTGACGCAACGAAAACAGCCGGTAACGAACATGGAAACGAAATCGAACGCACTGTCCTGGCTTCTCAGGATCAGCATCGCGGCAGCGGTCATCGGCGGCGTCGGCACGGTTGCCGGCACCCCGCTTACAAGGCTCGGCGCGATGACGTCAGGCGAGATTTCGACGCTGCATGCCGCACTGTTTTTCGCCACGGTCTGGATTGTTTCCAGCCTGCGCATCGCCCGGCTAAAGGCCCTCTGGCGGGTCGGCCTTAGGCTGACGGGTTTGCGCGGCGCCTCCGGCTACTTGCTGCCGAGAGGACCGAAGGCCCGCGCCGCGACGGGGGGCTCCGTGGGCGGCGCGGGCACTTCGGGGGTGTCCTGAAGCGACCCACAAACACATTCATTTTTGAAGAATTGGCACTTTTGGGGAACTGCTACGATGAAAACGAAATTTGCCGCTTCGGTGCTGTCCGCACTGCTCTACGCACAGGGCCTGCTCGGTTTTGCCGGCCTTGCCACCGTGCTGCTCAGGGACCGCGCCCATGCCAGCGAACTGGCCATGGGCAGTGACATGCCGGTGGGCCCGTCACTTCTGCTGGTACGCTGAGCCCCAAGAGCATCGGGCCCAGAGATGGAAAACCCGATGCTCAGCCAAACAAGTTGCCTGGGTGTCCGGCAATCAACCGGCGAATTGCTGCGGCGGATCGAACCGGTAGCCGGCGCCGCGTATGGTGGTGATGGTTTCGGTGTCGAGCTTGCGGCGCAGCCGCACGATGCGCGAATCGATCGAGCGATCGAAGGCGTCGGCGTTTTCTGCCGGTGCCGCGGCAATGATGTCGTCACGCGTCAGCACCTTGCGCGGACTGGCAAGGAACAGCCTGAGCAGCGCCACCTGACCGGGCGAGAGCTGTTCCTCCGTGCCGGAGCGATGCATGACCATGGCCGACCTCAGATCGACGGTCGCGTTCTCCAGCACGATCAGTTCCTGGGTGCCCCTGCCGCGTCGCGAAAGCAGACCGCCAACACGGGCAGCCAGTTCCCGGACATTGAGCGGGCTCTCGACGACGTCGGCCGCACCAAGCTCGAGCGCCAGCACCTTGTCGACGAGATCGGCCGGCCGGCAGATCAGGATGAAATCCGGTCCGCCCTCGCCACCATGGCGGCGGAGCAGGTCGCGCCCTTCCGCCTGGCTGAGGCTGTCGCCGACGACGACGACGTCGATGCCCTTCCCCGACAGCAGCGATTCGGCCTCCCAAGGCTGGCGCGCCTGACGCACATCGTGACCGCGCCGCTCGAGATGGTCGGCGAGTTCGGTCGCGACCACTTCGGCAACGGAAACAAGCGCGATGATCGATCGTGCGGCCATGTTTTCCCACCCTGCAACAGACATCCCGAGATGAGTGCTGGACATCATGTTTATACCCAATCTACTTTCCACTGAAAGTGGGAGCGAAAGCATCGTGCGGGCAAGAATTGTCATCGTCGAGGATGAGCCCGACCTGAGGGACGCGGTTGCCGAATATCTCGAAGCCGCCGGCTATGAAGTGGTCACCGCTGAAAGTGCTGCCGCCGCGCGCAGCCTCGTTGAAACGCAGTCGTTCCATCTCGCCATACTCGACATCGCCATGCCCGGCGAGGATGGCCTGTCGCTCGGCCGCTGGCTGCGCTCGAAGCTGCCGATCGGCATCATCTACGCCACCGCCGCCGGCACCGCGCTCGACCGCATCGTCGGGCTGGAGCTTGGTGCCGACGACTACATCGTCAAGCCTTACGAATTGCGCGAAGTGCTGGCGAGGGTCCGCAGCGTGTTGCGCCGGGTTCCCCAGCCGCAGGAACTTCAGGACAAGAAGGCCAGGACCGATCGCCGTTCCGTTGCTTTCGGACCTTTCCAGGCTGATCTCGACGGCAGGTTGGTCACCGGCGCCAATGGCGCGGTGGTCGAGATGGCCAAGAGTGAATTCGACGTGCTGGAGGTTTTCCTGACCCGCGCCAACCGGTTGCTGACCCGCGCCGCGATCTCCGAGGCGATCGGCTTCACCGAAGATCCGGAATCGTCGCGCGCGGTCGACATTCGCATCATGCGGCTGAGGAAGAAGATCGAGACCGATCCGGCCAATCCGAAATTCCTGCGCACGGTGCGCGGCGAAGGCTATATCTTCTCGCTGCCGACCGGCGACGGCAACTGAGCAGCGAGGCCAGAGGGTTTCAAGTTCGGGCCGTTGCTCGTTGATCGAATTGGCATGACCTGTGGAATGACGGCTGACAATGACCGCTGAAGCAGCAAGCACGGAGATGCAGGGTTTCAGGCAGGGCGCTGCGATGGCGGCCGTGCGTGTCGTTCGCCGGCTGCGCGAGGCCGGCGACTGGCAGCGCGAGATGGAAGGTATCCTGGAAACGCTCTGCCGGGCCATGGATTGCCAGCGCGGCATCCTGTTT
>NZ_RZQG01000260.1:0-7002 GCF_003998635.1 Mesorhizobium sp. M7D.F.Ca.US.004.03.1.1 | reverse complement strand
CGTAAAGGCCCTGCTGCGCCCTGGTGGTCGACTTGACGTGCCATTCGATGAGGTCGAGGCCAAGTGCTGACGCCACCTGGCGGGCGAGTTCCGTCTTGCCGGTGCCGGGCTCACCCTTGACCAGCAAGGGCCGTTCCAGTGCGATCGCCGCGTTGACGGCCACCATCAGATCCTTGTCGGCGACATAGGCCGCCGTGCCTTCGAAACGCATTCTTGCTCCTCGGTTGGTCATCGCGACCGTAAGGACGCGGCTCAGCCTGTGCAAGGGCGCACCCACCGCCACGAAAGACTTGAAACCCGCGATGGAAACATCTGCCAGTCTCACTGGCGCTTAGTCGACCGGCAGCCTATATTGGCTGGGACGGTCTGTGCTTCCCGGCAGGAGAACATTTTCCCCGGGGCCTTAACGATCCTTAGGGAGCTGTCCCTGGGAAGACCCGTGGGTTTTCTCACACGGCGCCCACCTACTTTGTAGGTTCCCGGGATCGCTCTCTCCACCGGTTGTGTGGATCGTCACTTATTGCCACGCGTCCACGCATTTCGGTGGACGATGCGGTGGAAAACGTCGCTCCCAACGCTTCATCCCGCTCTGACCTTTTCTACCCTGGCCGCATGACCTCTCCCAAAGACCTGAAAAAGCAGCTTCGCCGCGAGGCACTCGGGCGCCGCGACGCACTCGATGAATTCTGGCGGGTGGAGGTCGCGCTTGAAATGGCCGAGACCGCACGCGATCACCTCCACATCGAGCCGGGCCAGATCGTCTCCGGTTTCTGGCCGATGCGCTCGGAAGTCGACGTCAGGCCGCTGATGTTTGCCTTGCGCGAAAAGGGCGCACGGCTTTGCCTGCCGGCCATTCTCGACAAGACCACCATCGTTTTTCGCGAACTGGTGCGTGGCGCGCCGATGGTCGAAATGGGCTTCGGCACCGTCGGCCCGCATGAAGAGGCCGAGGTGCTCGACCCCGCGGTGATGCTGGTGCCGCTTGCCGCTTTCGATGCGCGCGGCCATCGCATCGGCTACGGCGCCGGCTATTATGACCGCGCCATCGGCAGGCTGGTCGACAAGGGCCAGCCGCCGCGGCTGGTCGGCATCGCCTTCGATTGCCAGGAGGTGGCAATGGTGCCGGATGAGAACCACGACGTCATCATTCCGGAAATACTCACCGAGAGCGGGTTGCGCCGCTTCGCGCCAAAATTGTAGATAAGTACAAGGGACGCATGATCTTTCACTGGCGTCATGCAGCTTTCGCTGACCTTCGGTGCGAGATCATATGAGACTTCTCTTCCTCGGTGACATGGTGGGCAAGACGGGACGGACGGCGGTGTGGGAACAGCTGCCCGGCCTGATCTCCGACTTCAAACTCGATTTCGTCATCGTCAATGGCGAGAACGCCGCCGGCGGTTTCGGCATCACCGAAGATATCTTTCGCGAGACCATCGCGGCCGGTGCGGATGTCGTTACCACCGGAAACCATGTCTGGGACCAGCGCGATGCGTTGGCCTTCGCGCCGCGCGAAGAGCGTTTTTTGCGCCCCTCCAATTTTCCCAAGGGCACACCCGGGCGCGGCTCCGGCGTCTACATTGCCAGGAGCGGCGCGCGCGTGCTGGTCGCCAACATCATGGGCCGGGTGTTCATGCATCCCGAGCTCGACGATCCGTTCCAGGCCGGCGAACGCGAGCTTGCCGCCTGTCCGCTTGGCGAGCAGGCGGATGCCGTGGTCATCGACTTCCACGCCGAGGCGACCTCGGAAAAGATGTGCTTCGCGCATTTCGTCGATGGCCGCGCCAGCCTCGTCGTCGGCACTCACACGCACCAGCCGACCGCCGACCACCAGATCCTGAATGGCGGCACCGGCTATCTGTCCGATGCCGGCATGTGCGGCGACTACGATTCCTCGCTCGGCATGGACAAGGAGGAGCCACTCAACCGCTTCCTGTCGAAAGTGCCGAAAGGGCGTTTCGAGGCAGCCACCGGACCGGCGACATTGTGCGGCGTCGGCGTCGATATTTCCGACCGCACGGGGCTCACCGAGCGGATCGCGCCGTTTCGTCGCGGCCCGCGGCTGGAGGAAACCGCGCCATCCTTCTGGTCGTGACATTGATATAGGCGCGCGCAGTACCTAACTGCCGGCGACACTGCTCTAGATCGTAGGGGACGACCTCCATGCAGCTCATCGAATTTCTGGCGCCGCATTTTCAATTCGTGTCCGACCCAACGGCATGGGTCGCGTTGCTGACGCTGGTGGTGCTGGAGATCGTGCTCGGCATCGACAACCTGATCTTCATCTCGATCCTGACCAACAAGCTGCCGGAAGCGCAAAGGGCCCGCGCCCGCCGCCTCGGCATCTCGGCGGCGCTGATCATGCGGCTGGTGCTGCTGGCCACCATTTCGATCATCGTCCAGTTGACGGCGCCGGTGTTCACGGCCTTCGGCCATGGCTTTTCCTGGCGCGACCTGATCCTCATCGCCGGCGGCCTGTTCCTGGTCTGGAAGGCGACCAAGGAGATCCATCACACGGTGGACCCCGACGACCACCAGGACTCGATGCTGGGTGAGACGCTGCAGATCAGCCTTGCCGGCGCGATCTTCCAGATCCTGCTGCTCGACCTGGTCTTCTCGATCGATTCGATCATCACCGCTGTCGGCATGACCGACGAGATCGCCATCATGTACATCGCCGTGATCGTCGCGGTGAGCGTGATGATGCTGGCGGCCGGGCCGCTGGCCAATTTCATCGCCAAGAACCCGAGCATCGTCATGCTGGCGTTGGGCTTCCTGCTGATGATCGGCATGACGCTGATCGCCGACGGCATGGGCTACCATGTGCCCAAGGGCTACATCTACGCCGCCATGGGTTTTTCGGCACTGGTCGAGGGACTCAACATGCTGGCGCGGCGGCGCAAGAAGGCGAAATCGGGCGGCGGGCACTGAGGCTGGTCTATCGGGCTAGCCTAATGCTGACGGTCGCCGATCAGGCCAAGCGTCAGGCCCTGTTCCAGCCAGGCCTTGGCGCCGGCCAGCACGAGCGTGAAGCCGCCGGTTGAGCCGATGGCCTCTTTCACCTGCTCGTCGCCATTGCCTGCGAAGTCGAAGTTGCGAACTTCGAGAAAAGTCGTCTGATCCGGCATTTCGGTGAAGGTCCAGACCACGGTGGTCGGAGGATCGCTCCACCGCATGACGATCTTTTCGTTCGCGACGATCTCGCTGACATCGACCGTCGTCGAGACCCCGTACATGCGCCACTCCGATCGCACCTCCTTGCCGCTGTCCAGGCGCCCGCTGGCGTGGGTGAACCAGAATTTCGTGGTGATGGCCGGATCGACGATGGCCTCGAACACTTCAGGGACAGGTCGCCGGATCAGCATGCCGGCTTCGGCGGTTGGTGTTTCGCGGATCTCCATCGGATTGTCCTTTCGGGGCTTGGCGCTCACCAGGCGTCCGGTTCGCGCAGCATGTGAACGATGTTGGCTGGGTTGGTGATCCAGCCGCCACGGAAGCCCTCGCCCAGGGGCTCGATGGCGTCGCAACGCACGACGCCCGCCTTGGCGAGACGATCCGCGGCCATGGGGAAATCATCGGTGAAGAGTTCCAGCCACACCTCGGCCTGGCTCATCATCGGCGCCTCATCGATCCACAGGCGGTTGGGGCCAAGCTCGAAGCCGATTGCCGGCGCCTTGTCTGTGAATGGCTTCAGGCCGACGACGTCGCGGTAGAAGGCGATCGTCGCCTCATACTGGTGTGGCGGCACCTTCATGGCGATGTTGATGCCGCCGGTGATTTTCGTGGTCATAGCTGGCTCCGTTTCAGCTGTTGGTCGGCTTTGCCCGGGCTGGTTATGCGAGATTGACCTGCCAGGAGACCCCGAACCTGTCGTTGAGCCATGCGAAACGGCGGCTGAAGCCGTAATTGTCGGGCGGCATCAGAAACCCACCGTCCTTTGCCAGTGTCTCGACAATGCGGTTCAGTTCGTCTTCGGAGGAACAGTCCACATAGAGCGAGACCGACGGCGTGAACGTGAAGGCGTGGTGCACGGGGCTGTTGAAGACCAGGACTTCCAGGCCAGCGATCGACACCCGTGCCAGCTTGACCATTCCTTGTGGACCGTCTTCGCCGGGGCCGTAATTTGTGACGTCAAGGACGCTGCTGCCGGGAATGGTCTCGCAATAGAGGGTCATTGCCTCTTCGGCCTTGCCCTCGAACATCAGGAATGGCGTTACTTTCGTCATTGCAGGCCTCCATCTTCCTTCCTGGGTGCTCAGATATGGGGTCGCTCAGATATTGGTCTCGTTGGCGGGTTCGCCCTTCATCTCGCTGCGGTAGTAGCCGTCGCGCAAATTGATGCCGTATTCGACATAGGCCTTCATGCAGGCCAGCATCTGCGACCAGCCCTCGCAATTGAGGTAGGACTTCTTCAGGCCGACCGCGCCTTCCTGCCAACCGCTCTCGGCGATGGTGACGAAGGTGCCGCCTTCGTCCAGCGGCTCGAAATTCATCTCGATACGGGTCTTGTAGGCGGGTTTGCCGTCGGCGTCGGTGGCATCCCAGCGCAGCACGATGCGGCTGTCCTTGACCACTTCATCGACCTCGACCGGCACCTTGCCCCACCAGACGACGCCGGCACCCGCCACCAGCGGCGCGCTGGCGCCGCCGATCGTGGTAAAATAGCCGCTCAGCTTCCTCGGATTGACGACTGCGTCGAAGACGTCGGCGACCGGCTTGCCGATGCGGCCGGAAACCTTGAATCCAAGTGACATATCCACAGCTCCTTCCCTTGATTGGCTCAACGATATGTTATAGAAACATAACATGTCAAGCCAATCGCAAGACGACAATGTTTTCAAGGCGCTGGCGCATCCACGCCGGCGCGAAATGCTGGATCAGCTGAAGGATACGCCGAAGACGACCGGCATGCTGTGTAAGGCCTTTCCCGATATCGATCGCTGCACCGTGATGCTGCATCTTAAGGTGCTGGAGGAGGCCGATCTGATTGTCGCGCGGCGCGACGGACGCGAGCGCTGGAACCATCTCAACGCGCTGCCGATCAAGCAGATCCACGACCGCTGGATCAGCCAGTATGCCGGCCATGCGCTCAGCATCATTGACCGGTTGAAGTCCGATCTGGAGGCGTGAGCGCTCGCAGCCGCCAATGTCGGGCGTCCCGTGTGCGGTGCGGCTGGACGAATTGAGCCGATTTATCTATAAGCCGGCCATTCCGACAGAGAACGCCGTGCTTCCACGAGTTGCACCTGGGACGCTCTGAAATTTTGAATTCGGGCATTGCGGAAGACGAGGTGAGATCACTTCGCTTCGGGATGCTCTAGCCGAGAAGACGACAGGGGTGCCATGGCTGGCCATTCACAGTTCAAGAACATCATGCACCGCAAGGGCCGCCAGGATGCGGTGCGGTCGAAAATGTTTTCCAAGCTGGCGCGCGAAATCACCGTCGCCGCCAAGAGCGGGACGCCCGATCCATCGATGAACCCGCGTTTGCGGCTGGCGATCCAGAACGCCAAGGCGGTGTCGATGCCGAAGGACAACATCCAGCGCGCCGTCAACAAGGCCTCGATGGGCGATGCCGAGAACTACGAAGCCGTGCGCTATGAGGGCTATGGTCCCGGCGGCGTCGCCGTCATTGTCGAAGCCCTGACCGACAACCGCAACCGCTCGGCCTCGAATGTGCGCGCCGCCTTCACCAAGGCCGGCGGGGCGATGGGTGAAACCGGCTCGGTGTCGTTCATGTGGGACCGTGCCGGCGAGATCTACTATCCGGCATCGGCGGGCAGCGCCGACAAGATCATGGATGCGGCGATCGAAGCCGGCGCCGATGATGTCGAGTCGGACGAGGAAGGCCACACGATCTACTGCGCCTTCGAAAATCTCGGCGAAGTGTCGAAGGCGCTGGAAGGCGCGCTCGGCGAGGCTGAATCGGTGAAGCCGATCTGGCGGCCGCAAAACAATGTTCCGGTCGACGAGGAGCGGGCACAGTCGCTGATGAAGCTGGTCGCCACGCTTGAGGACGACGACGACGTGCAGAGCGTCTACGCCAACTTCGAAGTCGACGACGAGACCATGGCTAAGCTCAGCGCGGCATGAGCGAGGAACCTCTGCCCACCATCCGCATCACCTATTGCACGCAGTGCCAGTGGCTGTTGCGCGCCGGCTGGATGGCGCAGGAGCTTCTGTCGACCTTCGGCACCGATCTGGGCGAGGTCACCCTGGTGCCCGGCACCGGCGGCATCTTCACCATTTCCTGCAATGACACGCTTGTCTGGGACCGCAAGCGCGACGGCGGCTTTCCGGACGCGGCGAAGCTCAAGCAGTTGGTCCGTGATGTCATCGACCCGGATCGCGATCTCGGCCATGCCGACCGCAAGGGTCACACGTCGAAAGACCAGACGCAAAAGGACCCCGCCTGAGCGGGGTCCTTTGCGTTTCGTAAAACCGCTTAGAGCAATGCGAAGATAAAGCAGGCCATCGCCACGATGGCGGTGATGGTGCGGACGTGGTTCCACATCACCCATTGGCTCAAATGGTTCGCCCACACGGCGGCGCCATTGCTGCTGGCGGGGTCGACGGCGGCGAGCGCATCGTTGAGCGGCACATTGAAGACCATGGTCACGATCGGGTTGCCGACCACATAGATCACCGCGCCGGCAAGCAACCAGTACGAGCCGGACTGGCTCCAGCCCATGATAGCGGCGGCGATAAGCACCAGACAGAGCAGGCCGGTACCGAAAAGCGCCGTCATGAAGGTCGGGGTGATCACCGTGATGTTGATAGAATTCATCGCGGCGATGCCGCTTGGGACGGGCAGCCGGGCAAGCGCCGCCATGACGAAGTTGGAAAAGGCGAAAAACACGCCGCCGACGACGCCCGAGCCGATTGCGGCAATGATGGTGAGGGTGGGGAGAAGCTTGATCATCTCAGTTGCTCCAAATGCCGGTTGAGGCGGTTTCGGTTGCGTAGGCGGAGAAGTCTTTCGGCGCACGGCCAAGCACGCGC
>NZ_RZQG01000025.1:0-19484 GCF_003998635.1 Mesorhizobium sp. M7D.F.Ca.US.004.03.1.1 | reverse complement strand
CTGCGCTGATCCTCAACTCTCTCAGCCGGGCGGTCTTGGCATCTCTGGCCTGGCGTTCGGCATCGATCAGCTTGCGCGCCTCGCGATCGGCTCGTTCAAATTTTTCGTTGTCGATTCGACGTTTTGCTTGCAGCCTCCTGTTTTGCCGGCTTGTTGGAAAACTTCGTCGTCTAGATCAATGCCGGACCTTTTTCCCATCGGCTCATCGAGCCTATATCCGCGTAAAATCTACAGGTGCCAACCGCCGCCGTTGAGCGGCAGCGTCGTTCTCGTGATGCCATTTGCCGCAGTACTTGGTGAGCGTGATTTCGGATCGGCATGACTGGCCTTGTCAGGACTGTTCGGAGTCATGCCGAGCCTTGAAGACCGCAAAGAACCATGTCTACCTTGGTCAATTAGGGAGGCTAAAGATGACCCACACTCTTCATGCGCTTACGGTCGAGAAGGCAGCTGAAGCTTACGTTATGTCCAGGAGCAAGGGTCGGTTCATGTCCATGGCGCAGGCGATCCGCACCATCAGTACGGTAATGCCGGACTGTATGGCAACCGACCATGAGTTGGAGCGATTGCTGGCGAAAACATGCGATGCGCGCGGCGTGCCAGTCTCATTTGATGTAGCAAGGGGCACGGGTTCAAGAGCCCTGCGCGCTTAGTGCAGGAGGGTGCATTCGTGCCGGAGCAAAAGCCAAATACGTCGAAGATCCGCCAGGCGATTGTGAGCTGTCTAATTGGCAATGTGGATCATCCCTGTATTTCTATAGCTGACGTCCTTCACAGCCTTAGGAAGACGTTGCCGCTTGACGAACATACGGATCGGGAGCTTGAGGATGTCATCGCGCTGATTGCTGTCGATGCTGGATTTGCGATCGAATTCGATGGCTCGGCTCGCGCGTTAAAAGCCCTGCATCTGGATGTTCCGGAAACTGGATCCCGCTGAGCATCGAGCTGACCCGCCACCGTCAGCGCCGTCGCCCAAACTCCCGCAGGTCTTTCGCTTCTCGTTCGAGGATTGCCGCTACCTCCTCACGACCGAGATGGGTAAGCATTACTGCAATGCAACATTCCAAATATGTAAGCGACGAGCGGCGGAGAAAGTCGGCAGTGGCGCTTTCTGCCAACTGGTCGATCCGCTTCACTTCGCTCCGACGAACCTCACTCATTGCCTCACCTCAGCATTTTTCGATCCAGCCAATTCCTGGAACAGCAGGACAACTTCCGACGTGCCAGGAAGTGGCATTACCGCTAGAATTGTTCTTCCAAAGGGGTGCCTTGCGGATCGCTCGTGCGTGCGGTCGGAAAAAATTCAACATTGAACCTTTTCCAATCCCGCAAATTAGACGGCCATGGCGAGATATTTCTTCGACGTACCGGATGCCGATATCGCTGATCCAAACGATCTTGTCGACGTGCATGACGCGCGTGAGGCAGGACTTCGCGCCCTCGCAGCAATCATGAGGGAATCACATCCGGACGGCACCAAACGCGCCTTCGAATTCAACGTTTGTGATGAAGCAGGCCGACACCATCTGCACCTCACCATCACGCTTGAATGGAGGGATGCACCGGGCCATCCTTCCATGGCAAGCCATTAACCCGGCGACCGCAAGGAAGTCACGTTCGAACGCGCTCCCGACGATTTCGACGTCATCGTTACCGACTTTGCCATGCCACTTGTATCCGGAGTGGACGTCATCCGTTTCGCACGCACGCTGCGTTCCGATTGGCCTGCGGTTATCATCACGGGCTATGCCGACGCGGAAGAGATCGCCGATCGGCCAACGGATGTGCCGCTGCTCGCCAAGCCGTTTCGCGACAAGGATCTGCTCGACAGCATTTTCCTCGCTGTTGCCAATGCAGAGCCGCAAAAGATCAAGACAGGCTGGCGGATAGGGGTGCCGGTTGGCAGCGAGCGGCGCGGATTTCTTACTTGCTGAAATTCAAGTTTCCGACTGCCAAGCTCCGCGCTGCTACCTCGATCGCTGCGCGGTCATCGCCAAGTCGATCAATCAGATGCTGAGCCTTCTCCTCGGCTATGTCTGTAGGCATCGCGAGTGCTTCCACGGTCAGGACGCCGGAACTCGCAACCTCGCGCGTTCCCGAGAATGCGCCATCTGCTGTGCCTGGAAGGGCGGCCTTGCGATCAATCTCGTCCTGGCGGTATGCCAATGCCGTTCGTGGTCGCAATCCGGGGCAACCTTACCCCTGCCAAATGGCATACGCGCGCTGCTTTCAGCAGCTCCAAGTGGGAGGCTGCATGGGATTCCCCAATGATCTTCGTGCGACCAGCCGGGCGACGTCGACGCCGGTGAGAGGCCCCGCAGGGGGAAAAAACGGGAATATTCTGCAAAGGCCGGAACCGCCGGTCAGTGGCGAAGTTCATTTCCAATCAACAGGAGTGAAACATCGTGAACACGCCAGACACAAACGACTTCCCCGGGACCGGCTTATCTAACGAGAACGGATGGCAGGCGGACGACAAAGCTGCCGGAAAAAGCAAGGAAGCTCTCAGCAAATTGAAGACGAGCGCTTCCGAGACCGCGAAACACCTGAAAACTGCTGCTGCTTCTGTATCGACCGATGCCAAGGAGTATGCCGGCACTGTCGCTTCCGACGCCGCCGGTGCGTTCAAGGAGGCTGTCGAAACGAATAAGACCGCCGGCGCCGATGCGATTGCCAACGTCGCGCACTCCGTCAAGGAAGCGGCTGACAACATTGAAAAGCAATCGCCCCACGTTGCCGGCATGGTGCGCAGCGCGGCCGAAGGTGTGGAACGGATTTCGACCGACATCAGAGATCGCAACGTCGGTGAGCTATTCGACTCCGTTACGAAATTCGCGCAGCGCCAGCCGGCCGCGTTCTTTGGAGTCGGGATTCTCGCCGGAGTGATGCTGACCCGCATCATGCGCAGTTCGGATCGGTCCTGAGAGAGGCTGGCCAGATGGATGACGGTATCGATCGCCGACCCTTCGGCAGCATCGTTGACGAAGCGATCGCGAAATTCGCATCGTTGATGCGTCTGGATTTGCGTCTGCTTGAGGCGGAAATGCGGAGCAAAATGTCGACCATCGTGTCGTCGGGTGCATGCGGGGTGGCAGCGGCCATCCTCTTCGTCCTGGGTGCTTTCGCCCTGGTCCAGTTTCTGATCCTCGCGATGATCTCTTTCGGTATCGGCGCTATGTTTGCCTGTTTCACAGTCGGCGTGATCTTGATAGGCGGAGGTTTGCTTTCGCTCTACTTGGCCAAACGAGCACTCATTGGATGGACTATCACACCCATCGAGACTGTAAGCCAGGTCCGAAGCGATCTGGCCGCATTGAAGCAGGGGATACGCTATGGCACTGCGCAACGATGAGCTCAGCGAGATCATGGCGAGAAGCCGGGCCGAACGGCAGGCCCTTTTTGGGCCTGTCGCCGAAATAAGCCGTCGCCTCCAACCCGGCCATTTGGTCGACGTGACCACACGGTACGCAAAGAACAAGGTCTCCGGGGTCTTTGGTGGTGTGTCAAACGCCATAAAGGAAAACGGGGGCACGGCGGCAGCGGTCGCCTTGGGCGCCGTGGCGATTTTTGAAGCAGGCAGAAAAAGTGCCGAAGGCGGCAAGGATCTCGCAAACCCTACTGCGCTGGACTTCGAAACACTCGACACAGGCGCTCATTTGGGTCGCGTGTCCATTCCTGACGTGGAGACCCCGCGAAAGGCCATCACCAATCTGGCCCGAGCAAAGGTACTTGCCGGATCCGCAGGAGGGCTGTTCATCGGCCACGTTATTGGCCGTTCGTTCGAGCCGACCTGCAAGGAGCGTGAGCTGTTCGGGAAAGTGGGGGAAGAAGTCCAGAATGCCGCTGCCGAATTTATGACCCAGCATTCGCGCGGTGCGAAACTGGCAGCGGCGCAGGCGTTCGGCTTCGCCAGATACTCCGCCGGCTTGTTGGTCCTTATGGCTGCGGTCGGCGATTATTTCGAAAGCGCAAAGGACGGCGGCGACCAGCACTGAGCGAGTAGGCGGTCCGTGGAAAAAGCCGTGCGCCGATTCCTCCAGGTTAAGCAGTCTAGTCTTCAAATCGAGAGCGCTCGTGCCTCTCGCCTGAAAAGGCTAAGCGTTTGCACTGAAGAGCTCCGACCCAGTTCACAAATCAGCAGGGCGCACCCGGTCGGAACATCGGAAGTTCTGGCGCATTGCTCATGGACGCCGTTACATGCCTACGGACTCACAATGCGAGCGTCGATCACAAATATATGGGACTTGGTCAGTGCTTCCTGCCCAGGAAGACCTCTCGGCCGTCGCGAGGCGCCTCGGCGATGCGCACGTGCCCTCGCTGCAAACGAACGGGGCGCTGGACCTTTCTGATCATCCGGATGCGGTCGAGGCCTGCCTGGTGCCTTCTTGGCTCGGCAAAAACAGATATCATTTGATATAGACTGTGCTGGCCTCATCCGATAACGCGGCCTCTTCCGAAGCCATTCAACGAGCAGAGACCATGCCTGCATCCAGCTTGAAGAAAAACAATGTGCGCCAAGCCGGCAGCGGGACGACTTCGATCGTCTTTTCGCACGGCTTCGGCTGCGATCAGAACATGTGGCGCTTCGTTGCCCCTGCCTTCGAGAAGGACTTCAAAACTATCCTTTTCGATCATGTGGGCGCAGGCGGTTCAGATCTTTCGGCTTATGATTCCGCAAAGTATGCATCGCTCGATGGTTACGCCGACGACGTGGTCGATATGGGCCGCGAACTCGGCTGGAGAGATGCCATTTTTGTCGGCCACTCGGTCAGCGCGATGATCGGTGTTCTGGCGTCGCAAAGAGCGCCTGGACTGTTCAGCAAACTGGTGCTTGTTGGTCCATCGCCTCGATACATCGACGACGAAGGCTATTTCGGCGGGTTCACGTCGCAACAGATCGAGGAGCTTCTGGAAGGGTTGGCGGATAATCATATGGGTTGGTCGGCGGCCATGGCGCCGGCGATCATGGGCAATCCGGACCGGCCTGAGCTGGGCGCCGAGTTGACCGTTTCGTTCTGCCGCACAGACCCGGAGATTGCCCGCCAGTTCGCCCGCGCTACATTCATGTCAGACAACCGCGCTGATTTGCCGAAGGTTGTCGCGGATACGCTCATACTGCAATGCGCCGACGACATAATTGCCTCGGAGCGGGTCGGCGAGTATGTGCACGAGCACATCTCCGGCAGCCGGATCGTTTATTTGATAGCAAGTGGACATTGCCCAAACCTCAGCGCGCCAGATGAAGTCGTCAGGGCCATCCGTTCCTTTGTCTGATGCTGGCGAACCCAATGCGTCGGCAGAGGATCTCGAGGACCTTTACGAAAACGCGCCGTGTGGATATTTTTCGCTTTCGTCGGAAGGCCTGATCGTCAAGGTCAATCAGACGTTTTGCCGGTGGACCGGATTTTCCAAGGATCAGCTCGTCGGGCGACGGCTCCGCGACCTTCTCACCGTCGGAGGACGCATATTCTACGAGACCCATTTCGCACCGCTTCTGCGCATGCAAGGTTTTTTCAACGAAGTGGCCTTGGATGTCATGACCGCGGCCGGCGAAAAGCTGCCGGTTCTAGCTAATGCCAGCGAAAGAAGAGCGCCGAACGGCGATCTTCTTTTCACGAGGGTAACGATATTCCCCGCGGCCGAGCGTCGGCGCTATGAGAGGGAACTGGCTGACGCGCGAGCGGCCGCAGACGCCAGGAATCGCGACCTGACTGAAAGATGGGTCGCTGAGCGCGAACAGGGAGAATTGCGCGAGCAGTTCATTGCCGTACTCGGCCACGATCTGCGCAATCCGCTGGCCGCGATCGACGCAGGCGTCAGGCTGGTGTTGCGGGAGCAGCCCGGCGAACGCATCGCCACGGTGGCGCGTCTCATCCAAGGCAGTACGTTGCGGATGAGCGGTTTGATCAACAACCTGCTGGATTTCGCGCGCGGCCGGTTGGGTGGGGGGATGGCTGTCAACCTTGACGCCAGCAAGCCGCTTGAGCCCACACTTCGGCAAGCGATTGACGAAATTCGCGCCGTCGTGCCGGAGCGATTGCTGGAGATGCACCTGGACATCGATGTTCCAGTCGCTGTCGACCACGCGCGCATCGCGCAGATGTTCTCCAACCTTCTCGGCAATGCCATAATCCATGGCAACCCGGTTGAACCTGTCCGCATCGACGTAACGACACGGGCTGGCCAACTGACGGTCAGTGTCGCCAACAGCGGCCCTCCCATCTCTCCTGCGGCAATGGACACTTTGTTCCAGCCGTTTTATCGGGGCGAAGGGAAAGCCAGCAAACAAGGTTTGGGCCTTGGACTTTATATCGCCAGCGAGATCGCCAAGGCCCATGGCGGGCGTATTGACGTCATCTCTGACGTAGGGGAAACCCGCTTCACCTTCGTTATGCCGATAGACGTCTGACAACTCTTCTATTCCGAGAAGATCAGGCTTTTCGAGCTGCGATCAATACGTCGGCACAAGGCGCGTGTTGCGCAGCGGGAGGGCCATGGTGAACTGCAAGCCGTCGCGATGGTAGTTCAATTCGACCTTGGCGTCACACTGCACGGCAACAACCCTTTCCAGCAGTGTAGTGCCAAAGCCGCGACGCTTGGGTTGCTCGACCTCGGGCCCATCCCGTTCCCGCCAGGCAAGATTGACGACCTGCGTGTCGCCGGACGTTCCGACTGACCAGCGGACATCCAGGCGGCCTTTAGGCCGCGACAACGCGCCGAACTTCGACGAATTAGAGGCCAATTCATGGAACGCCATCCCAACGGGGATTGCGATGTCAGCGACAAGCGCGACGTTCGGTCCTTCCAGAACGATACGCGGCCTGTCGTGCGTCTCGTAGTGGCCAAGTTCGCTTTCTAGCAGTCTATGCAGGGATGCAGTCTGCCAATAATCGTCGGTGAGCATCGAATGGGTGTCGGCCAGCGAAACGAGCCTGGCTGAAAAATCACGCACGAAATCTTGGACGTTGCCGCTCGACCTGACCGTAGCGCCCATCATGGCGCGCACGTTGGCCAGGGTGTTTTTGACGCGGTGATGAAGCTCGCGGATGAGCAATTTCTGCCGGTCGGCGACTTCCTGCTTCTGTTCGATGTAGGATTGGACCTCCCGCTGGCGGGCGCGGGCGCGCAGGGCGGAGCGCACTGAGTTGGCAAGGCTCGAGGCCAGGAATGGCCGTTCAAGCACGATCAGATAGCGGTCCAGAAATGCCAGCCGCGTATCAACTTCGGCGCCCCGCATGGTCAGAAGCACAATTGGAAAATCCGACCATGCCGGCTGGTTTTCAAGCCAGGCTGCGAACCGGGTTCGATCGGAACTGATCAGGGCTTCCTCTGCCACGACAAGACACTGTGCCTCATCCAAAAGAGACACGGTTTCCTCCAGGCTGTCGCAGATATGCGAGGCAATTTGGTTCGTCGCCAGGATGGAGGCCGCGATCTTCGCATCGCGGCCGAGTGGCGCCAGCACGAGCACTGCGGGGCTCGACGACATCACCATGCCTTGTCTCTCAGAAGATCGCCCTGTTTGCCCTCAAATTCTGGAGATCCCATCAGAATGCCACGGAACTGTTCCAATGGCTCACCAACCGCCACTCCGGTAGCGCCGATCTTAAACTCGCGAATTGTCCCTTCGTGCGGGCCGACGCGTTTCTTGACAACTGAAATGGCGCGTCTCAGCCGGCCGGCGTTTTCGAAGAAACGCAACAGCATGATGGAATCACACAGATAGGTCATATCGACCGGCGCGGCCATTTGACCATACAGGCCGTGATTGGCCAGAAGCAGAATGGTCACGACAGCCTTCTGGTTCAGATAGGTGAGGATCTCGTGCATCTGCAGCACCAAATGCTGTTCTTCCGACATGGCATTAAGGTAGCCGGTAAGGCTGTCGATCACGACGATCCGGGCGTTGGACCCTTCCACAGCCGCTTGGATGCGAGAAGACAATTCGCCTGGCGAAAGCTCAGCCGGATTGACCGGCTCCAGCATCAGCATGCCCTCACTCGCAAAGGGCTCCAGATCCATACCGAGCCCTGCGGCGCGCGCCAGGAAAATGCGCTTCGTCTCGTCAAACAATAGCACCAGTACATGCTCGCCACGCGTGAGTGCGGCATGGCAGTAGGTGCAAGCAATGGTGGACTTGCCAACGCCGGACGGCCCCATCAGCAACGTGCTGGTCCCACGTTCCAAGCCGCCGCCAAGCAGAATATCGATCTGGTTGTTGCTTATGGCCGGGGAACTGTGCTCGGCCATCTCATGCTCGGCTGAAACCAACCGCGGAAAGGCGGTAACCCCGCCTGGGCGAATGACGAAATCGTGAAAGCCGCCCCGGATCTGCACGCCGCGCATCTTGATCACCCGCAGCCGCCGACGCTCTCCACCATAGATGGGCGACAGCTGCTCCATCCGAATGACGCCGTGGCTGATCGAATGCAAATTGAGGTCGTCCTGCTCGGCCGTCAGGTCATCGAGCATAAGCACCGTCACATTGTTGAGCATGAAAAAGCTCTTCAGTGCCAATACTTGACGCCGGTAGCGCAGCGACCCCTGCGACAAAAGCCGGATTTCGGAGAGCGAATCGAACACCACGCGATCAGGTTTGATGCGTCCGATCTCGGCCAGGGCAGACTGCACGGTTTCCCCGAGTTCCAGTTCGGAGGAATGGACCAATGTCTGGAGCTGAGCTGGGTCGAGACTAAGCTCCGGAGGCACAAGTTCAAGAATTTGCACGCCCTTCAGATCCCAGCCGTGACGGCCGGCAACCGAGAGCAGTTCGCGCTTGCTTTCTGACAGAGTGATGTAAAGGGATGTCTCGCCGTTCTTGGCGCCCTCGATTAGGAACTGGAGGCCAAGGGTCGTTTTTCCAGAACCTGGTTTGCCCTCGATGAGATGGGACCGGTTTTTGGCATAGCCGCCACGAAGGATGTAATCGAGACCGCTGACTCCAGAAGCAATCGATGACGCATCGTCTCTGTCCACTTGATTCCCCAATGGCCAATTTCGAGAAGGAGATAACGGCAGCCGCCTTTGGTGGTTCCAGATCCGTCGGTTGCGGCCAAGCCTTGACGCTTTACGAAAGGGCCACTGGTAAATGAGAAGCCAAAAAAGGGCGCTGTACCCGCAGCGCCCTTTTTAAGGTCAGTTCATGGGATCCGAAGCCTACCACCCCTGCCGGCCGTACCAGTCGCCGATGTCGCGCCGAGCGCGATCCTTCTCAATGCCGTAGCGCTCCTGAATCTTCCCTTCCAGCTGATCGCGCTTGCCGGCAATGCGGTCGAGATCATCATCGGTGAGTTTGCCCCACTGTTCCTTGACCTTGCCCTTTACCTGCTTCCAGTTTCCTTCGACACGGTTCCAGTCCATGGCAAATCTATCCTCCGTTTCAGATAGCGTGAGAACGCCGTCATCCGACCGGAGTTCCCAACGAATTTCACTAACTGCACCCGCCTCAATGCGGGCGTCGAAAGCGTCCTGCCAGCAAGCTGTTTCGTTCGTAAGACCTGTGCTAGCAACGAGCGGACCTGAGAAATGTTTCAGGTGAACGGAACTCGGTAAGTCGGGTGGGTTGTCGATGAACAACAGGAGGATGAAACATGTTTGTAAAGGAAAACCATCGCGAAACCGGAGCAACGAAATATCCGACGAAGACCGGTTCCGATCCCTCAGATGACTTCTCCCGGGACGCGGCCGGCAACAGGAAGCCCAAGGACGGTCTAGGACTGACGCGTCTAGTCAGTGAAGTCGATGGTAAGACCCACCGGTCCGGTGGCAGAGGGCTAGAATCACTGCGGCGGTAGTCTACCGCCGCAGCATCAAAGCGGTGCGTCACCGGGGCAAGGACCGGAAAGCTAGGCAAGCCGCCGGCGGCATCATCACGCTACGCCCGGGTTCCCTTGGGCCGGATCTGCCAGGTCGCCTTCGTCCTTGGGCTCGATCAGGTCGATTAGCGCTGCGACTCGTGTTCCCGGCAGCGGTCGTACCTGGCTCATCAACGCCCTCATCACCAAAGGCCCAGGCCCATGCCTCTCTTAACTTCTCGACAGAGGCACCGGACGCGATGATCTCCGCAATCGTCACGTCGTCTACGCGTCCGAGAACCGAAACAACGTCTTGGGGTGTCATGGTCATCCTTTCCTCCTTTCGAAATTCCACCGAAGCAGATGGGCATTCGATGCAGCGCTTGCCACCAGGCATTTGAAGACTGTCGCGAAGCGTCTTAGCGATCCCTCTTGACGCAGAGGAAATCAATTCCCAGCTCATCTTTGTCGGTCGCCGCGCAAGGGGCCGATCTGTCAGGGAGCGCCAGGCTTCTTGGCGCGTTTTGAGCGGCGCTTCAGCCTTGGGCGCGAGGTTGAAGACCGGAACTATGCAGAACGATACGGGAAGATTCCTGATTTTGGCCCACGAAAAAATCAATAAAATCAACGATTTTAATACGCCCTCCGGGCCCACCATGTTCACCTGTTCTCCGGCGAAGGAGGGCGGCATTCCCAAATCCGACTTATGCACGACAGTTGGGATCGGTGGTGGGTGTTCCCGCAGGCAGGCAACGCGAAATCACGCGAATAGATGTCCTGGCCCCGCTAACTGACCATCAAAAACGCCGTACTAGTTTCCGTACTAATTGGCAAAAAAGTACGGAAGCATTTCGCTAAGCCTTTGAAATGCATGGTGATCCCGACAGGAATCGAACCTGTGACCTACAGATTAGGAATCTGCCGCTCTATCCTACTGAGCTACGGGACCACGCGGCCCGACACATAGCCGCTTCGGATCGTTTCGCCAAGAGGCTGGCCGAAGGCAATTCGGCCAGCCCTTTGTGCTGATGCTATCAGGCCGCCAGCGCGGTTTCCGCCAGTTTCACCCAGTAGCTCATGCCGTGCGGGATGACCTCGTCGTTGAAGTCGTAGGCGGGATGGTGGAGGCCGGCGGTGTCGCCATTGCCGATGAAGATGAAGGCGCCGGGGCGGGCTTCCAGCATATAGGAAAAATCCTCGCCGCCCATCACCGGCTGGATGCCGCGGTGGACATGGGCGTCGCCGGCGACGCCGGCCGCGACATCGCTGGCGAAAACCGTTTCTTCCGCGTGGTTGAAGGTCACGGGGTAGTTCGCCTGGTAGTCGACCTCGATCTTGGCGCCGAACGCGGTCGCCAGCCCGTCGCAGATGGTGCGGATGCGCTCTTCCGACCTCTTGGCGATTTCCTTGCGCAAGGTGCGCACGGTGCCGGCGATTTCAGCGGTTTCCGGGATGATGTTGTAGGCATCGCCGGCGTGGAACTTGGTCACCGACACCACCACGGCCTCGACCGGATCGGTGCTGCGCGAGGCGATCGTCTGCAAGGCGCCGACCAGCTGGCTGGTGATGACGATCGGGTCGATCGTGCCGTGCGGCATCGCCGCATGGCCGCCCTTGCCGCGCACGGTGATGGTGAACTCGGCCGTCGCCGCCATGATCGGGCCCGGGCGGATGGCGAACTGCCCGACAGGCAGGCCCGGCATGTTGTGCATGCCGAACACTTTGGAAATGTCGAAACGCTCCATCATGCCGTCCTTGACCATCTCGTTGCCGCCGCCGCCGCCTTCCTCCGCCGGCTGGAAGATCACCGCCACCGAGCCGGTGAAGTTGCGTGTCTCGGCGAGATATTTCGCGGCACCAAGCAGCATCGCCGTGTGGCCGTCATGGCCGCAGGCATGCATCTTGCCGGGGATGGTCGAGGCGTAGGACTTGCCTGATATCTCGTTGAGCGGCAGCGCGTCCATGTCGGCGCGCAGGCCGATGGTCGGGCCTTCGCCCTGGCGGCCGCGGATGATGCCAACCACTCCGGTCTTGCCGAGGCCGGTGACCACGTCGTCGCAGCCGAAGGCTTTCAGCTTCTCGGTAACGAAGGCAGCGGTCTTGAAGACATCGAAGTTCAGTTCTGGCGTCTGGTGCAGATGCTGGCGCCAGCCGGCAACTTCGTCCTGCATTTCGGCGGCACGGTTCAGGATTGGCATGATGGTTCCATCTCGCTGTTGGGACAGGCGGGTGTTGTCCGCTGCCTTGCAATTGTGATCGCCGGGCACTTTGCCATGTTGGCGTCACATAGAGTAAATAGCACCGCAACAATACGGTCCGGTTTTTGAGGGTCGGACCTATCATGCTGGCGATCGCGTAACGAAATCTTACGGAGCCAGGGGCGACTACGGCAAGAGGCGATTTCGGATTTGATCATGCGGCACAGGCATTTCCTCAAACTATTCTCGGCTGGCACAATCGCGCTGTCGGTCGTGGCCGGGCCGGCGCTGGCGAATCCGGTGGTTGTGTTCGACCTCAGCAGCGGCAAGATCCTGCAGCATCAGGATGCGTTCAAGCGCTGGTATCCGGCGTCGCTGAGCAAGCTGATGACCGCTTATGTGACCTTTCGGGCGCTTGCGGCCGGCGAGGTGCAGCTTGATTCGCCGATCAAGGTGACCAAACACTCCGCCGCCGAGCCGCCAAGCAAGATGGGTTTCAAGCCGGGTTCGGTGATGCGGCTCGACAATGCGCTGAAGATGATGCTGGTCAAATCAGCCAACGACATCGCCATGGCCGTCGGCGAAAATGTCGGCGGTTCGCAGGCAGCCTTTGCCGAGCGGATGAATGCCGAGGCGACCCGGCTCGGCATGAATGGCACGCATTTCGTCAATCCGAACGGGCTCTATTCGCCGGACCAGTACACGACGGCGCGCGACCTCGCCGTGCTGGTGATGGCGATCCGCCGCGAATTTCCGCAATATGTGCCGTGGTTCTCGATTGAAGGCCTTGCCGTCGGCAAGAAGGCGATTCCCAACTACAATCTCTTGATCGGTCGTTATCCCGGCGCCGATGGCATGAAGACTGGCTTTGTCTGCCCCTCCGGCTTCAACATGATCGGCTCGGCGACCCGCAACGGGCGCACGCTGGTCGCGGTCGTGCTTGGCGAGAAATCGGCGGTCACCCGCGCTGAGACTGCCGCAAAACTGCTCGACCAGGGTTTTGACACGCCTGCCGCCGGCTCGGCCACCGTCACCACGCTGGCGCCCTACGGCGATCTGGTCTCGCCAAACGACATGCATGACGAGGTCTGCAAGAAGAAGACGCCGCAGGAGCAGTCCGAGGCACCACCGGTCGTTGCCAAGGACGTGCCGAAATCGCCCTATCAGGAAAAGCTCGACCATGTGCCGACGCTGGTTGCCGTCGGCCTCGGCGGCGCCACAGGTCCGGCGCCGAAGGCCATGCTCGACCAGGGTGCGCAGGAATATACCGACGTGCCGATCCCGAGCTGGCGGCCCGACAGACCGGCGCCGGCAGGCACCGGCCCGAAGATTGCCGGCTCCGCCGCGCAAGGCGACCAGCCGGCCAAGGTTGCGAATTAGAGCATGATCCCGAACCGAAGGTCCGCGTCAGCGAAACTTGGATACCGGTTTTCGCTGGAGATCGTGCTCAAACAGACAGATAGAGTTCGATGAACGGCTTCCCGATCCCCGTCTCGGTGCTGACCGGTTTCCTCGGCGCTGGCAAGACGACGCTGCTCAACCGGCTGCTCAAGGATCCGGTGCTGGCCGACACGGCGGTCATCATCAACGAGTTCGGCGAGGTGGCGATCGACCATCTGCTGGTCGAGCAGTCTTCCGACGGCATCATCCAGCTTTCCGACGGCTGCCTGTGCTGCACGGTGCGCGGCGAGCTGGTCGATACGCTGGCCGATCTGGTCGACCGGCTGCAGACCGGCCGCATCGCCCGTCTTGCCCGCGTCATCGTCGAGACCACGGGGCTGGCCGACCCGGCGCCGGTGCTGCAGTCGATCATGGCGCATCCCGCACTTGTCCAGGCCTTCCGGCTCGACGGTGTCATCACGCTGGTCGATGCGGTCAATGGCAACGCCACGCTCGACGCCCATGTCGAGGCGGTCAAACAGGTCGCCGTCGCCGACCGCATCGTGCTCAGCAAAGCCGATCTGGTCACCGACCCCGGCGATCTGGAAACGCTGCGGGCACGCCTGCGGCAGATCAATCCGGGCGCCGAACTGCTCGATGTCGCCGACACGGGGACAGGCGTGGCGGCGCTGTTTGATTGCGGCCTCTACAACCCGGCGACGAAATCCGCCGATGTGCGGCGCTGGCTTGGCGAGGAAGCGGCGCATGATCACGACCACCATCATCATGACCATGATCACGAACATGGCCATGACCATGGTCATCGCCACGATCAGCGTGTGCGCTCCTATTCGCTGGTGCATGACGGCCCGGTGCCATTTTCGACCATCGAGATGTTCCTCGACTTGCTGCGTTCGACACATGGCGAGCATCTGCTGCGGATGAAGGGCGTCATCGAACTCAGGGAAGACCCGTCGCGGCCGCTGGTGATCCATGGCGTGCAGAAAATCCTGCATCCGCCGGTGCAATTGTCGTCCTGGCCCGACGGCCAGCGCGGCACGCGGCTGGTGCTGATCACGCTCGACATGCCGGAAGATTATATCCGCCGGCTGTTTGCCGCCTTCACCAACCGGCCGTCGATCGACACGCCCGATCGCGAGGCGCTGGAAAACAATCCGCTGGCCATCGCCGGACGTTGAACTCTACGATTACGACACGCCGCGCTCGACCAGAAAGCGGTGGCCGCCCGAGACCGCCGCCGTTTCAATCAACTGGTGGCCGCTGTCGAAGCAGAAGGCCGGAATATCGATGACGGCGAGCGGGTCGGTGGTCTCTAACCACAGCCGGTTGCCTGGCTGCATCCCGGCCAGGCGCTTCTTAGCCTTGAGCACGGGCAAGGGACAGTTCAGTCCCTTGAGGTCATAGACAGCGGCGCGGTCAGCCACGAGTGAAAATCAACCGCCGAACATGCCGAGCAGCTTGTTCTTCAGCTTCGTCACCCTGCTCTCGTCGGCACTTGCTGCTTGCGTTTCGGCCACTGGCGCGGCTTCGGAAGGGGCCGCGATGGTCGCGGTGGCGACAGGGGCTTCCTTGGCGGCCTTCGCGGCCTCCTTTTCAGCCAGAGCCTGAGCCTTGGCGGCTTCCTTGGCTTGCTTGGCCGCCTCTATGGCAGCCAGCCTCTGCTCCTCGGCCTTCTGCTTGGCGGCCTTTTCGGCGTCGAGGGCGGCCATCTTGCGGCCGGCAGGCGAATCGATGCGGCCCATGCGCGCCGTCTCGGTCACCGAGCCATCGTTGTTGAGCGACGGCGGATCGATCGGCACGCGCTCGCCGCGCGCCCGGCGCTTGGACCAGTCGGAGACGATGCTGGCTTCCTTGATGCCGGCGATGGTCGGCTTGGGTGGGGGCACGCTGGCCTTGACCGCGCCGTTGAACGCCGCGTCATAGGTGCTGATGTAGGAATTGTAGGCACTTTTCAGCGAATCAGGCTGCGTCGACGCCGGGCAGGCGCCGGTCGGGTTGAATGTCTCACCGTCGGCGGCGACCTGGTTGAAGACATAGCGCTTTTCGCAGACATCGACTTTCGGCGGCACCTTGGTGATCTCGAAATTGTCGTAGCCGACCTTCAGCATCTTCCAGAACTCGTAATTCGGGTCATTGCGATAGCGCGCCATGTTGGCGGCGGTCATGCGGAATGGAAAGGCTTCGACCTGGAACTCGGTCTGCCCGCCCTGAAAGGCGTCGCGGCCAAAGGCATAGATCTGCTCGATCTGCGCATCGGTCATCGAATAGCAGCCCGACGACGAGCAAGCGCCGTGCACCATCAGGTTCTGACCGGTGCGGCCATTGGCGCGGTCATAGGCATTGGGAAAGCCGATGTTGAAGGACAGATGGTAGTTCGAGCGCGGATTCATCTGCGACGGCCGCACCGTGTAGAAGCCTTCCGGCGCCTGGCGGTCGCCCTCGGTGTATTTCGGCCCGAGCTTGCCCGACCATTTGCAGATGTCGTAGCTCGCCACCATGTCGTAGCGGCCGTTGGTCTTGGCCTTCCAGATCTCGAGCTTGCCCTCTTCCTTGAAGATGCGGGCCATCACCGACGAGGTGCGGACCATGCCCTTGGCTCTCATGTCGGCGAGGATCTTGTCGGGCAGCGGCTTGTTGGCCTCCGGGGCAAAATCCTTCATCGACGAATTGTTACACCCGGCAACGCCGAGGGCAGCGATCAGGATTCCGGTGCGGGCAAGCTTGACAAACATGGCTGCGGATATCGTCTTTTCTCTGGCGCCGGACGTTTCTTTGCCCCGGCTACTGCACTGCGCATCGACGGACCCTAAGCCCGTTAACCTTGAAAATTCCTTACCGCAAGTGTCGACGCGTCCCCTGACGGCAATCCCATTGAGCCGAATGCAGCGGCATTTTTGTGGCAAAAATGCTCCGCGCCGCCACATTGTGGCGGGCAAGGTTGCCTGCGGTCAGAGGCTGCGGCCCATAGCCAGGTATTTCTCACGGCGCTGCTCGCGGAAATCGGTGTTGGCGCCGGCGAACTCCTTCATCGTCCTGGCGATGAGGTCGCCGGTCGCGGCAATCACGGTTTCGGCGCCACGATGCGCGCCGCCGAGCGGCTCGGGAATAATGGCGTCGATGATCTTCAGCTCCAGAAGATCCTGCGCGGTGATCTTCATGTTGGTCGCCGCGTCCTTCGATCGCGTCGTGTCGCGCCACAGGATCGAGGCGGCACCCTCCGGCGAAATCACCGAATAGATGGCGTGTTCAAGCATGTAGACGCGGTTGGCGGTGGCGATGGCGATGGCGCCGCCCGAGCCGCCTTCACCGATGACCACCGAGATCGACGGCACTTTCAGGCCAAGGCAGGCCGAAGTCGAGCGCGCAATGGCTTCCGCCTGGCCTCGCTCCTCGGCGCCGACGCCAGGATAGGCGCCGGCGGTGTCGACCAGCGTCAGCAGCGGGATCTTGAAACGGTCGGCGAGTTCCATCAGCCGCACCGCCTTGCGGTAGCCTTCCGGCCGCACCGAGCCGAAATTGTGCTTCAGGCGGCTGGTCGTGTCGGAACCCTTTTCCTGACCGATGATGGCAACAGGCTCGCCGCGGAAACGGGCGAAGCCGCCGACGATCGCCTGGTCCTCGCCGTAATTGCGGTCGCCGGCCAGTGGCGTGAAATCGTTGAACAGGCCCTTGATGTAGTCGACGCAATGCGGTCTGTCGGGATGGCGCGCCACCTGCACCTTCTGCCACGGCGTCAGCGCCTTGTAGGCGTCGCGCAGCGCGTCGCGGGAGCGCTTCTCGAGACGGCTGATCTCGTCGCCGACATCGACCGCCTCGCCGTTCTCGGCAAGCTTCTTCAGCTCGAGGATCTTGCCCTCGAGGTCCTGCACCGGCTTTTCGAAATCGAGGTAATTGTACATGCGTGAGCGGACCGATACGTCGGAAGGCAATGGCTGACGGAACCCTTGAATACAAGGCTCCGGGCGGTGGAATGTCGTCCTCACATAGCGATATGAGGCCTAGTCGGCAAGCGGATGATGATCGTTGACCAACCGCACCAGTCGCTCTTCCAGCACATGGGTGTAAATCTGTGTCGTCGATATGTCGGCATGACCGAGCAACTGCTGCACCGCCCTGAGATCGGCGCCGTTCTGCAGGAGATGGCTGGCGAAAGCGTGGCGCAGCACATGCGGCGAGATCTTCGCCGAGGCGATGCCCGCCCTTGCCGCCAGCCCTTTCAGGTCACGGGCAAAGACCTGGCGCGAGAGATAGCCGCTGTCGGAGGCGGCCGGAAACAGGAATGGACTGTCGGCGAAGGCAGGCACCTTGGCGCGGGCGGCAAGCCAGGTCTTCATCGCCGTGCGCGCCTTGGCCGAGAGCGGCACCATGCGCTCCTTGTCGCCCTTGCCGCGCACCATGAAGAAACGGTCGTCGCGCTGCGCCACCGTCACCGGCAGGCCGACCAGCTCGGAAACGCGCAGGCCGGTGGCGTAAAGCACCTCGACCAGCGCATGCAGGCGCAGTGCCGCCAGCCACTCACTGTTGCCAAGCGCGGCATCTTTGCCGAGCCTGGGATCGTCGGCCTCAAGCGCTGCGCGGTCGATCAGCCGGCCAGTATCGACCTCGCTCATCGTCTTGGGCAGCGGGCGGCCCTTTTTCGGGCTGTCCAGCGTGCCGGTCGGGTCATCGCTGCGCAGGCCCTCGGCGTAGAGGAATTTGAAGAACTGGCGGATCGCCGACAGTTTGCGCGCCTGCGATGTGGCGGCAAAGCCGCGAGCGGCGATGTCGTCGAGATAGGCGCGGATATCGGCGGCGGCCGCGCCGGCGAGCCCGCCATCGATCTCGCTTGAGGCGTCTTCGAGGTCGCGGCGGTAGGAGGAAAGCGTGTTTTCGGCCGCACCCCGCTCGGCGCTCATCATTTCCAGGAAGGCTTCGATGCGGGCGGCGCTGTTCATTCAGCTTGCCTTGTCATTCAACTTTTCTTGGGATTGAGCTTTTCCGGAGGGATGCGCACGGTCATTTCCCCCTTCTTGGGCTCGACGAACATCACCAGTGCGAACATCGTGCCATAGGCAATGCCAGCCAGAATCGCGAGCGTAACGACAAAGCGAAACAGTGTCGGCATCAATTTTCGCCCGTCTTCTTGTTCTGCGTTTCCAAACCCTGTCCCCTTATGGGACGCCAATCCGGCCAATTCAAGGAAGAAGCTGAGGCTTGTTAGCAACTTCTGATGCAGAGGTCAGCCAGCCCATATCGGGCTTGAAGTGCTCGCTACGCTTGACGCAAACGGGCTTTTCATGTCGATACGCCGGCAAAGAGGGTCCTAGAAACATCCGATGAACGCGCTGCCAGCAAATCCTCCAGACGAGACCCACGCCGCGCTGCTTGGCCGGCTGGGCAGCCGTTCCGTCGTCTTTGTCGGGCTGATGGGCGCCGGCAAGACGGCGATCGGTCGCAAGGTGGCAACGATGCTGGCGCTGCCCTTCATCGACAGCGACCAGGAGATCGAAAGCGTCTCGCGCATGACCGTTCCGGAGTTGTTCGAGCGCTACGGCGAGACGGAGTTCAGGGCGCTGGAGCAGCGCGTCATCCTGCGCGTGCTGGAAAACGGCCCACAAGTGCTGTCGACGGGCGGCGGCGCCTTCATGAACGCGCAGACCCGCGAGGCGATCGCAGCGCACGGCGTGTCGGTGTGGCTGAAGGCCGAGCTCGGCCTGTTGATGGAGCGCGTCTCCAAGAAACAGAACCGGCCGCTCCTGAAAAGCGCTGACCCGCGCGCCGTGCTGGAGCGGCTGATGGGGGAGCGCTATCCAGTCTACGCGACATCCGATGTCACCGTGCCGACCCGCGACGACCGTAAGGAGGTCATCGCCGCCGAGGTGGTCGACGCGCTGTGCCGGCATTTCGGCATCGATGAGACTGCCGCGACAGGCGAGGTGGAATCGTGAGCGTCGATGCACCCGTTGTTGTCGAAGTTGGCCTTGGCGATCGGACCTACGACATTCTGATCGGCTCCGGCCTGCTGTCGCGGGCCGGTGCGGAGATTTCGCGCCGCCTGCCGGGCACACGCGCCGCTGTCGTCACCGACGCCAACGTCGCGGCAGTGCATCTC
>NZ_RZQG01000259.1:0-7008 GCF_003998635.1 Mesorhizobium sp. M7D.F.Ca.US.004.03.1.1 | reverse complement strand
GATTTCCATGGCCTCCATCAGCGCCGAGGGCATCGACGGCAGCAACATCCTCAAAGCAAGTCTCGAAGCCATGCGCCGCGCGCTGGTCGGGCTGTCGGTTCAACCGAAGCTCGCCCTTGCCGACGGGCGCGACGTGCCGCCGGGACTGCCTTGTGAAGGGCGCGCGTTGATCAAGGGCGACCAACGTTCGCAATCGATCGCTGCCGCCTCGATCGTCGCCAAGGTGATGCGCGACCGCATGATGTGCGGCTGCGGCAACCATCACGACCGCTACGGCTTCGAAGTCCATATGGGCTACGCCACGGTCCGCCATCGCACGGCGATCGAAGCACATGGCCCGGTGGCGCGGCTGCACCGCGTGTCGTTCGCGCCGTTCAGGCTGGGCGGGGCTGAGGTCATTGAGGAAGAGAGCTTCATCGGGTTGGAGTGAGCCGACGGCGATGGCAGCTAATCTCCCCCCTCGAGGGGGAGATGTCGCCGAAGGCGACAGAGGGGGTCCGCTCGACTGGGCACCACGCCATTTTTCAGCAAAGAAGAGGCTAGCGCTTCACGCGCGGCGACCCCCTCTGGCCTGCCGGCCATCTCCCCCTCGAGGGCAGGGCTATCGCATATGAGTAAAGAGGTCACAGAAGAAGTCTTTGCTCCAGTTTGCCCTTCGCATCTTGCTGGCGATTGGTTTGTCGAGCGGATGGGCAGCCAAGATGTTTTGCGCGAGCCTTCGGATGACAGCCAGGTTTTGTGGAGCGTTGTCCTTTCGAGTGCGGGCGTCATCTTCATGGAAGACGACATCAAGGCTCCAGTGCAACTGGTTCTCGATCGTCCAGTGGGCACGTACGGTCTCGGCCAATTTGCTGGGCGTGAGCAGCTTGGAGAGCGCGATGTAGCGGACCGACGCAGCCGTCTTGTTGTCGACCGTGCGCAGGGCCTCGATGCGGCCGATGGCCTTGAGGCCGGGGAACACGGGCAGATCCTTGAGTTTGGCAAGCGGCAAGATGCTGGCTCGGCGCACTTCGGTGCGACCGTGAGCCGTATCGCGCGTTTCGAAGCAGGCGATCTCGCCTGCCGCGGCAAAGCTTTTCTCAGCCGCGGCAAACAGACGGCCACGGTTGGCCTTCAGCCCGAGGGCGTAATGCGCCTTCTGCGCAATCAGCGCCTCGGCCGTGTCGGGGCGGCAATGCAAGGCGTCGGCGGTGACCGTGCAGCCCTTGAGATCCAAGCTCTTCAGCAACGCCAGCGTCGCCCCAACCTCGTCGGAGGCCAGCGCCCGCGTTGCTGCAATCGCCAGCCTGGTCTCGGCATCCCAAGCACTGACCATCAGCGGCGGCATGAAGGCACGCCCCTTCTCATAGCCGCGCCTGAGCGCCTTGCCGTCGATGGCCACCACGCCACGCGGCGAGCCAAGTCCAAGTTCGCGCCGCAACGCCGACATGAAGGTGATCAGCGCGTTCGACAATTCCTGCGGATCAAGAAGCCGAAACACCCGGCTGAAGGTGTCGTGGCTCGGACACCCATGCTTCAGTTCGACGATCTCTTTCAGGTCGTCTTCCCAGCCCTCCACGAATTCAGCAATCTCCACACAGCTTTTGGCGCCGCACAGCGTCGCTGCAAGCGCCAGGAACAGAAGTTCCGCAAGATTATGCCGCGCATTGATATCGCGCGGATCGCGGACCTCTCGCAGGATAGACATAACCAACCGCACTGCGGCCTCCTCTGCAACGAGAAAGCCTCTCAAGAATCCCTCTTTTCCTGCTTGGCAAGAGCCAATCAACTTATCTGCGATTCCCCTGCCCTCGAGGGGGAGATGTCGCGCTCGATCGCTTCGCCCATGCGGTTATCCCACAACAAAAAAGCCGCCAGGTTGCCCGGGCGGCTCCATGTCGGCGGCTTGAGAACCGCTCAGTTCAGCTTCGACTTCACGTCCGCGAGCGAAGCCTTGAACAGATCGGCACCCGCCTTGGCGTCGATCTTGCCGGCGAGCAGCGTGCGCGCTGCCTCGACGGCGATGTCGACGGCGCTGGCGCGGACTTCACTGATGGCGTCACGCTCGGCCTGGCCGATCTTCTGTTCGGCAAGCGCGGTGCGCCGGACGACGTAGTCCTCGGTCTTCTTGTGCGCGTCCGCGGCAAGCATGTCGGCTTCGCGCTTGGCGGCGGCGACGATGTCGGCGGCCTCCTGCTCGGCTTCCTTGCGCTTGCGCTGATACTGGCCGAGCAGTTGCTGGGCCTCCTCGCGCAGCCGGCGCGCTTCGTCCAGCTCATTGCTGATCCTGGCGGCGCGGGCGTCGAGCGCCTTGGCGATCATGCCAGGCACCTTGATGTAGACGGCAACGCCCAGGAAAATGATGAGGGCTATCGTGGCCCAGAGCGTCGCGAGAGATGTGTAATCCATGATGCGCTCCTCACCGGGCCACGGATTTGACCGCGGCCGCGATCTCGGCCTTGCTGGCCTTACCGCCGACCAGAGCCTCGACGATCGCCGAAGCGGTGTCCTCGGCGATGCTGCCGACTTCCTTCATGGCATTGGCCTTGATGGAAGAAATGCGGGCTTCGGCCTCGCCGAGCTTCGCGTCGAGCGCGGCCTCGACCTTCTTGCGTGCGGTCTCGGCCTCGGCCTTGGCCGCATCGTTGGCCTGCTGGCCGATCGCGTTGGCCTTGGTCTTGGCTTCCGCCAGTTCCTGCTCGTAGGCAGCAACGGCGGCATCGGCCTCGCCCTTCAACTTGGCTGCCTGGTCGAGATCCTTGGTGATGCGATCGTTGCGGACATCGATGATGCCCCCGACGCGCGGCATCACAACCCGCTTCAGGAAGAGGTAGAACAGCCCGAAGGTGATCGCCAGCCACAGAAGCTGCGACGGGAACGTCGAAGGATCAAACGGCGGGAACGCGGCATGCGCCTCGGCGGGCACGGAAGTCCCCGAATGCGTATCGCCTGCCGCGCCGGTGGCCGGCGCGGTCTCTTCCGCAAAGGCAGATGTCACGAACATCTTATTTCCCTGTCCATACGGTAAGGTCGCACCATGCGCCTCACTTCGTCAGCCGGTGTTTCTTACTTGAACACCAGGAGGAGAGCGATCAGGAGCGAGAAGATGCCCAGCGCTTCGGTCACGGCGAAGCCGAAAATCAGGCGGCCGAACTGGCCGTCGGCAGCCGATGGGTTGCGCAGCGCGCCCGAGAGGTAGCTACCGAAGATGTTGCCGAGGCCAATGCCCGCGCCACCCATGCCCAGGCAAGCGATACCGGCGCCAATTGCAGCTGCTGCAGATACGTCCATGTCAAACTCCTGTCGTTCCGTTGTCGTTACAGTTTGTAGTTGGCGTCACGCGCCGGTGAAACTTATTAGTGGCTGGGGTGGAGAGCGTCGTTGAGATACATGCAGGTCAACACGGCAAAGACGTAGGCCTGCAGGAAAGCGACGAGCAGTTCCAGCGCCGTCAGCGCCACAGCCATGGCCAGCGGCAGGATCGAGCCTGCAATGCCCAAGGCGCCGAATGCACTGAGGCTGACGACAAACCCCGAAAACACTTTCAGCGTAATGTGGCCTGCCAACATGTTGGCGAAAAGACGAACCGAGAGGCTGATCGGACGCGATACGAAAGAAATCACCTCGATCGGAACAACAAGCAGCATCATCACGAGAGGCACACCTTTAGGCACGAACAGCTTCAGGAAGCCAAGGCCATGCTTCATGAACCCGTAGATGATGACGGTGGCAATCACCAGGATGGCCAGACCGAAGGTGACGATGATGTGGCTGGTGATGGTGAAAAAATACGGGAACAGGCCGAGCAGATTGGCGACCAGCACGAACATGAACAGCGAGAACACAAGCGGGAAGAACTTCATGCCCTGCGTGCCGGCGGCATCGCGCAACATGTTACCGACGAATTCGTAGGCCATCTCGGAGACCGACTGGAGCCTGCCGGGAACGAGGCTGCGGCTCGACGTCGTGAGAAACAGAAACGCGGCCGCGACGATCACGGTCACGACCATGAACAATGCCGAATTTGTGAAAGACAGGTCGTAGCCGCCGATGTTAATCGGAATCAGCTTGATGATATGGAACTGGTGGATCGGATCGACCTTGTCAGCTGCCACGTTCTAACCCCGTCAATGCCGCGCACGGCTAAATTACCATTGCCGCATAGAGGCGGCTATTTCCAAATGCCGCCTAGAGGACGGTCATTTGCTGTCGTCACGTCCAGGACGCGATTTATCGCCCTGTCCGAATTCTGCCACAACGCCCGCGGAACGCATGACATTGAGCACGCCGGCGCCAAAACCAAGCAGCAGGAAAACGATCAGACCCAACGGCGATGTCCCCGCCATACGGTCGATAATCCAACCGATGCCGGCGCCCACCACCACGCCAGCGATAAATTCGCTGGAGAGTTTGACCGCCTGGCCATAACCGGCCGCACTGCCCGCTTTCGCGTCGTCTTTCCCCTCGAGCCGGTCCGGCCGCCTTGTCGCAAGCGAAGCTTCAAGGTCACGCCGGCGGCGCTCAAGATCGTCATCGCGGATGTCGGGCTCATGCTGCTTGCCGCGGCCGGTTTCTCCGGTTCCGTCTGGCCCATTCTTGTCGGCCATCGCAACCCCCCTGCCCGGTCAGACCGTCACCGTCCGTCCGCTTCTAAAGTCGCCGGCAACATAGTTAGAGGGTTTGCGCCCGTCAAGCCACGGGCGGAAGTTCATTGCCATGTATTTTAGGCAACAAAATCAAATAGTTATAAAGGTGCGACATCGTGCCCGCCGCGATGATGGTGATGCATGGCGCGAATCCCCCGGGCAATGGCTCTTCGATCGACTGCGCGGCGCGCCAAAGATCAGCGGCTGTTGCGCGCTCAGCTCCAGCCGCCACCATAGGTCCGATAGAAGATATGCAGACCGATCTTGGTCATCTTCTGCATCGTGCGCGCCCAGACGGGATGGACATATTGGGCGTAGTAGTGGGTCGACGATCCGACCTCCGGGATGAAGATCTTGCCGGCGGTGACGGCCATGGCGATATCCTGGGCAGTCTTGTAGGCGACAGGGCTGTCGATGCGCTTCTTCCTGCCGTCGCAGGCGAAGGAGAACTGGCAACGGTTGAACCAGCTGTCGTTCTGGTAGACGACGCCGCAGATCGAATTCGGATAGGCCGGGTTGCGGACGCGATTGAGGATGACCTGGGCGACAGCGGCCTGACCGCGCACGGACTCGCTCCTCGCCTCGAAATAGATGCCGTTGGCAAGGCATGCCTGCTCCTTCTTGGAGAAGACACTGGCGGGCAGCGGGTTCTGGATCCAAGAATGATCGCCCTTGGTCATCGGCGGAATGAAACGGCCGTCGTTGGGCTGCTCGTCCTGAAGCAGGGCTTCGAAGGGCGATGCCTTGGCATAGTCGGGCTCGGACTGCGCATAGGCGGTCGCCAGCACGTCCGGATGGTCATTGTTGACCAGGGCTGCCAGCATGGCCGGCACGCCGGGATCCGGCTTCTTGTCCTCGCGTGCATGGAATGCCGCGGCAATCTGGATTTCCTTGCCTTTGATCTGCGGCTTGGCGAAGGCCATCTTCAGGCCGCTGTCCATGCTGGGCCGCAGCAAGGAAGAGGTGCGCTCGAAGATCGAGCCGGCATTGAAGTTCTTCGGCGGCGCCACGGGAGACATCTGGACGATGCGCCCTTTCTTCTCGGCGCGCACGACGCGATCCTCGTCGGGCGTGCCGCTGACCTTGCCGCCCTTGCCGCGAAACGAAACGTTGCCGACGCCGGCCAGATGGACGCCCGATCCGGAGATGGAGCCGGTGATGTCGGAATCGACAAACGGCATCTCGGCCGCATGGGTCGAGCCGGCGACGGATTTCTCGACATAGGAATTCCAGCGGGTGCTCGATGCTTCGAGGCCGGAGACGAGGCTCGTCATGTCCTGGTAGGCGGCGACGGTCGGAAAGCCGATCCAGATGCCGAGACCGATGACGAACGGGGTCAGAAAGCCACGTTTTCTCTCACCGGCGGCGGCAACAAGCCGCTTCAACACACGTCGATGCACGGAACTCTCTCCAGGAACGCCACAGACCCCACTGGAGAGCAAAATGATGCATTAACCTTGATGGGACGTTAACGGGTTCGATCGGGTTTTCCTGATCGGCTGGAGGTGGTGGTTCCGAAGTCGGGCGGTTTTGCGGCCGGCATGCGAACTCAGGCCGGGCGCAGGAAGATCGGCCAGGCGATCAGGGGGCAGATGGCGGCCGACAGCCAGACGCCGGACCATGACCAGAGGTGCAAGAGCCCCGGAATGGCCACCGGCACCAGGAAGAAGCCGACGAAAACGAAGCTGTTGGCAAGGCTGAGCGCGGTTCCGACATGGCCGGCACCGGCAAGCGTGGCAAGCTCGGTATAGGCGACGCCGTGCCATGCGGAGACCGAGATGCCCGCGACAATCAGCACGACGGGAAGGACAGCCATGAGGAAGAACCGTCCGCCCGGCATGGCGGGACCGGCCAGAACCAGCAGCCAAAGCACCAAGAAGGCAAGCGCGCTGAGCGCACTGCACAAGCGAAGAAACTGGCGGCGGTTGCCGTGGCGGTCGGTGAAGCGGCCGCTCCAGATGCGCATGACCATGGCGCCGATCTGCACGGCGGCGAGGCTCCCGCTGATCGCTGCCGTTCCCAGTCCGACAAAGTCATGCAGGAACACGGAGGCGAAGGTGAGCACTGCCACTTGCGGAAAGCAGAGCAGGCCGATGGCGGTCGCGATACGCCAGACGTCCGGATTGCGCAGCGGCGCCGGTCCGGCCACAGTTGCCGAAGCGAGATGGCCCTCGCCCGCCGTCGGCGGCTCGTGCAGCCAGCGCCAGGCGAACAGGGCAGAGAGAGCGGATGCGCCCGCCAGAACCCCAAACACCGCGCCAAAGCCGAAAGCCAGGGCAAGCGAGGGCAGCACAAGCGCGCCAAGTCCGCCACCGAGCGGCACCGCCGTCTGCCTGATGCTCATGGCAAAGCCGCGCTCGTTTTCGCGGAACCAGCCCATGAT